>CAMQOJ010000332.1 GCA_947003375.1 uncultured Lachnospiraceae bacterium | reverse complement strand
AGAATATATATCAAAAAATATATCCTTTTATACGGCAGCTTTTTCATCTATTCCCTGTCAGCCATATGCGCAAAACTAGCCTCCTGCCAGAATCTGCCAATAAAAGTCCTCGTCTTCATTGGCCTGGAAATATTTTGTCTGGGAGTATACGCCCTAGTGTGGCAACAGGTATTGAAAAGGTTTTCTCTGGTCACGGCCATGGCCAATAAGGGCGTTGTCGTAATCATCAACCTGATATGGTCCGTGCTGCTCTTTCAGGAAGCTATAACCATATACAACATCATAGGCGCGGCAATTATTATCGGTGGAATATGGATGGTGTCTTCAGATGGCTAAATATTTTTTGATTGCAATCATATCGGGTATCCTATCTTCTTTCTCGCAAATTTTGTTGAAGAAGAGCGCGCAGAAAAAGAAGAAAAGCATATGGGGCGAGTACCTGAACCTATATGTGATTTTAGGTTATGCCATTACGGTAGCCTGTATGTTCCTTATGGTCATAGCATACAGAGGAATACCGTTTAAATATGGCGCAGTCTTAGAATCATTGGTGTATTTATACATTATGGTACTGAGCAGAATGTTCTTAAACGAGACGCTCACAAAGAAAAAAATTGCAGGCAATATAATCATTGTAATTGGCGTGATTATTTTCAGCCTCGGAAAATAAGGAGGAAAAAATGGAAGTAAAAATTTTAGATCTGGCAAGGCAGTACAAATTGATTCAGGCAGAAGTGGAAAAAGCCGTCTGCGAGCAGATGGCCAGCGGTATGTATATCGGCGGAAAGGCCGTTGCGGACTTTGAGAAAAAATTTGCGGCCTACATAGGCGTGAAACATGCCATTTCTGTCAACAGTGGCACTGACGCACTGGTGATTGCCCTGAAGGCTCTTGGAATCAAGCCCGGTGATGAGGTCATCACCACCCCTTTCACTTTCTTTGCGACAGCAGAGACCATTGCCATGGTAGGCGCTGTCCCGGTCTTCGTGGATGTGGAAGAGGATTCCTACAACATGGATCCTGATAAAATAGAAGAGAAAATCACAGAGAAAACCAGGGCAATCCTTCCCGTCCATATTTTCGGACAGACCGCTGATATGGAACGTATTATGGAAATAGCCGCCAGGCATCACCTTGTGGTCATAGAAGACGCATGCCAGGCAGTCGGTGCCACTGTCTTAGGAAAAAAGGCCGGATCCATCGGGGACATCGGATGTTTTTCCTTCTTCCCCACGAAGAACCTTGGCGCTTTCGGAGATGGAGGCATGATTACCACCAATGCCGATGATGTCGCTACCGTATGCCGTGCCTATAAGGAACACGGCATGGCCCAGAACGGGGCAAAAGCGAGGTACATACTGGAAGGCGTAGAGGACGAGTTGGCAGGAACCGCTTCGCCGGATGGCCTGTACAATCCATATAAATATTATAACTATCTGATTGCGTACAACTCCAGGCTTGATGCAATCCAGGCCAGGGTTCTTGACATCAAACTGGATTATCTGGACAAGTTCAATGCCAGGCGGGCCGAAATCGCAGCATTTTACAATGGGGAACTTGGAAGCTGCGAAGGAATAACCCTGCCAAAAGTGCGGGAAAATATGACTCCGGTATGGCATCAGTATGCGTTCCGCTGTGCCCAAAAGGATGCAATGGGAAATTTCCTGGCTTCCAGAGGGGTCGGCAGTGCTGCATTTTATCCGGTTCCTCTGCATTTGCAGAAAGCCTTTGGGTATCTTGGCTATCAGGAAGGCGACCTTCCGGTGGCTGAAATGCTTTCAAAACAGACGGTGTGCCTCCCGATTTTCCCGGAACTGACCCAGGAAGAATTAGACTACATAGTGACAAGCATCAGAGAATTTTTTATGGCATGAGGAGGCTATATGGCGATTTTTATTCATCCTACGGCTGAGGTATCCGCTGCGGCAAATATAGGAGACGGTACGAAAATCTGGAACTTGGCTCAGGTCAGGGAGGAATGTGTCATCGGAAGATGCTGCATTATCAGCAAAAACGTCTATATCGACACTAAGGCTGTTCTGGGAGACAGGGTAAAGGTACAGAATAATGTCAACATTTATCATGGCGTTGTAGTTGAAGATGATGTGTTCCTTGGACCATCTATGACTTTTACCAATGACTTTTATCCCCGGGCATTCAATTCCGACTGGAAGATTACGAAGACCCTTGTAAAAAAAGGTGCTTCCATAGGAGCCAATGCCACCATTGTCTGCGGAAACACCATTGGGGAATATGCTATGGTGGGTTCTGGAAGCGTAGTTACAAAGGATGTACCGGCCCATGCACTGGTCGTTGGCAACCCCGCCCGCCAGATTGGTTGGGTATGCGAATGCGGGCATAAGCTGGACAACGATTGCAAATGTCCGGCCTGTGGGAAAAACTATCCGTTTGACAGGCAGCCGAACTAGCATTTGCTACATTATATACTGCCATTTTCAGGAGATGGCAATATATTCCCTTTGAAAAAGACTGGCGCAATAAAGGATACTAAAATCCTGAATGCGCCAGCCTCTTTGTTTTTGCTATGTTACCAGCATATGCACATAATCTTTACAGCATTCCGTGCTCCCCAACCAACCTCCCCGCCTGGAAGCTCAATATAAAAAGCTCCAGCATCTGCGCGTCATAGTTCCTGAACTTCAAATAATAATACAATGTGTCAAAATAGTTCAGGACGCTCTTGCGCTTTTTCTCGGGAATTTCACTTCCCAGCTGGGCTCCCATCAGGAATTTCGCCAGCCTGGAAAACACGAATTTCTCATTGACGAATACCACCTTTTCGTCATTATCGGGATTGTCGATAATCTGCAGCGGATGCCTGCGGAGAAGCCAATAGCTCTGATATGCGTATACTTTTATATCATTGACTTCCCTAATCCCATGGAGCTTTTTGAGACGGGATATATCCGTAAAATAGTCCAGGATTCCATGAGTCAGAGCCACCTCGTCCACCTTGACATGCTTCGCCAGCTCATAGTCCCCCAGAAACTGCTGCATCTCCTTGTATAGATTCTCGTACCCTGACCTCACCTTCTCCTCAGTGAACTCCTGTACTATAGGATTATAGTCAAGATAGATATTCTCAATATTGTTCATATCTTACTACCCGTAAGGTTCATCAGGTCATAGCAGAACCTTGTCCTTATGAATTCTCCGTATTCCATCATCTCCCTGTGCTCCACATCGCCGTCCCGCTCAAGGTTGGAATTCCCCATGATATGCAAACGGATGTCCCCTTCCTTTATCAGCTGCATCACCTTTTCCCCGGAATCCACAATCGCCTGACTCATCCCTGTCTTAACCATACCCTGGCTCCTCCTATTCCCTGACCACACTGTCTATTGCATCCTGAAATGTACGGACATTACCGACACTTGCCAAACTGCCATGATTCGAAAAATGAAGCTGCCCCGCCTGCGGTTTCGACACCGCAGCCCTCTTTCCCCGGAAGCTCTGCTCCGGCACAGCCTGCAGCCTATGGTAATAAGAACCCATTTCGTCTCCCATTCCTGACAGTCTGTTCAGCAGTTCGGAAAATTCCAAAAGCATAGGATTGTCTTTCTGGCAGGGATACAGGATGTCATGGTCTATCTCGCCCCAGCCTTCCTCGAACAGCGTCCTTATCTGTATTTCGATATAAGTTCCACGGTAATTCACTATATAATGAACGGAGCGGTAATGCTTTCTATCCAGTATATGCTCCAAAGGAATCCAGTCTGCATATATCTCATGGAAATCCCCTGCGCGGATATGCACTTTCGGCGGCTCTGCCATAAATACGCTCCCATCGTTCACATAATCATGTACGCTGTCTCCCTTTACATATCTCTCCGGCGCATTCTGAATCCTGTCGGTAATATAGGTATGGAACCGTACCCAGTCCTCCCTGTACAGCAGGAGCCCTCTGATTCCTATTAAATCTGTCAGGAACATCCAGTAATTGTCTTTGCTGAGGTCCTTGTATTTCACATAATTCTCGATTCTTTTTCTGACGATTTTCTCCACCACATGCTCTGCCGCCTTGCATCTGCTGCGGTAGGACTGGAGGCCCATCACTTCCTCCCTGTCCAGAAAATATTCCCTGATAAACTCGTTTCGGATCCTATCCAACTCCGGCTGCCGTCTTTCATAGTCTTCCGCAATTTCCCTCAATTCATCCCAGGATAGCTGCGAATCGGCGAATTGTCCAGGAGAAATCCGATATTTCTTCATGAATTCCTCTCTTGCGATATCCATGGATTCCCCCACTTCTACATATGTACTCTGAATATCTCTGCAATGAAATATTTTTAGTATACCACAGCATGTCCCAAAATGGAACAAGTTCATGGATTATTTCGATTATTATTTCGATTTTTCTCTATGATCTGAGCCGTCATGCCAATCGCCTCATTCCCTGCCGCCCCGCACAATCATCAAATCACAAACCACAGCCACCGCCCGCACCTGCCTCCAATCCCGTGCAGCCGCCCGCAGCACCTGCCAGATTCTTCCGGACCGCAGCGCCTCATACCGCCCTTCCATGGCCCGGGTCTTCTCCTGCAGGATACGCTTCCCCGCCTCCGTCCGCAGGACCCGGTACTCCTCGAACTCTCCCAGCATCCGCAGGTACTTCTCTATCTCCCAGAGCTTCCGCTCCCTCTGCAGCAGCTTCCCCACCCGGTGCTCTTCCGCGGCCGTATTACTATCATGTCTTCTATGGTGTGCCAGTTCTTCATCCATATGGAAAAAAGCCCCCTCCTCCGCCGCCATGGCGCACAGGAAGATGTCGTGGGGCACCCTGAACTCTAATCCCCCATTCCCGCAAGGCCCGCTCCTGTCCTCTCCGCACTGCCCCACATTCTCATGGCTCCGGCTCCCATACTCTCCGCGATACCCCATTTCCTCACAGCTCCGGTTCCTTTCCTCTCCGCACTGACCCATTTCCTCACGGCTCCGGCTCCCGTACTCCCCGCAAGGCCCCGCATCCTCACAACTCCGGTTCCTTTCCTCTCCGCACTGCCCCGCATCCTCACGGCTCCGGCTCCCGTCCGCCCCGCGATGCCCCGCATCCTCACAGCTCCCGCTCCTGTCCTCTCCGCACTGCCCCATTTCCTCATGGCTCCAGCTCCCGTACTCCCCGCAAGGCCCCGGGCTCTCCTGCCC
>CAMQOJ010000331.1 GCA_947003375.1 uncultured Lachnospiraceae bacterium | reverse complement strand
TGGTGCGGCGTGCTGGTGGGGCTGTTCATCTGCTATGCCGGATATGGCGCGGCCAGAGATACCGTCAGCCCCCTGCTGGGCCAGGCGCCCGATAAAGAATTCGTCCAGCAGATAAGCGATATCGTCATGGCCCATGAGGATGTGCTGGGGATACACGACCTGATCGTACACAATTATGGACCCGGAAGAGTCCTGATTTCCCTCCACGCAGAAGTCCCGGCGGACGGCGAGCTGCTGGCGCTCCATGACACCATCGACACCATCGAGCATGAGCTGCGGGACACCTTGAACTGCCATGCCGTGATACATATGGATCCAATCTGTGTGGGGGATGAGGAGACCGCCAGGCTGCGCGGGCTGGTGAAGGATTATCTACAGGAAATCGACGGTTCTCTCACCATGCACGATTTCCGAATCGTCACCGGCCCTACTCACACCAACCTGATTTTCGATGTGGTGACGCCCTATAGCTTCCCCATGTCCGACAGGGAGCTGTCAGAGCGCATCAAAAGACGAATACAAAAAGACAATCCCAACTATTTCGCCGTGATAGATGTGGATAAGCAGATGGTATAAATCGATGTTTTCAAGGCAAAGCAATCCGCCGGACAAGGAAAGGAGTTCAATCCTGAGATGCCAGTGCAGAGAGGAAATCTGGCCGCCGCAGAGAGCAGACGGCTGGAGATACTGGAAAAAAGATACCGAAACGCCGCCCGGACACAGTTCGAAAGCCGGGCGGCCTATTATCATCGATTCACCGGAGGACATTACACTTCCATCACCGTCCGGGATCAGAAGAGCCGCTGGGGGAGTTGTTCCTCCCGAGGCACGCTATCCTTCAATTATCGGCTCATATTCGCCCCGCCTGTGATACTGGATTACGTGGTGGTGCATGAGCTCTGCCATCTGACCCATATGAACCACTCCAAAGATTATTGGGATATGGTGGAGGGAATCATGCCCGAGCACAAGGTGTACCGCAAATGGCTGCGCGACCATGGTCATGAGCTCACTTTGACCGCCCACATGGAACGGCTGGGGATTCCTGTCACGCTGGAATGAACACTCTGTCCTCCTTTTGCCCCTGGCCGTGCCGCCAATCCTGTTTTCCCGCGGGCTCCTCTGCCGTCCGTCCTGTGGACATGAGCCTTCCTCCATACTTTTGCCATTGCTCATTGATCGATTTCCTTCATCTCGCGCTTCAGCCGCCATATGCCATATGCCAGCAACAGGCCGCCGTACAACAGGAGCGATAGGAAAATAATCAGGAAAAAGTCCCGGGGCAGCGAGTAGGATGTGGTACCGAAACCGGACACGATGCAGTGACTGGCGATGTAAGCCAGCGGGTACAGGCCGACCCGTTCTACCCAGACACGGAGGCCCGCATTCTTTTTCATCAAAAGCCACATAATCGCCGTCCACGACAAGGCTGCCACCGCAAGGAAAAGATAATATCCCAGCGATAATCTCGGCAGGACAATGCTGCCCTCATAATCCGCGTCCCCGTAAAAGCAGACCGTCTCATTCCCGTCATTTGGGATGTACACCGCCTTAATCGGGTAAGGCTCCCCGGGGGAAACGGTTGCCGACAGCTTCCCATTGCTGTCCGAAAACCACCTGTCCCAAAGGGAGGTCCAGGCCTGGACATCGCAGTAGTAGAAGCTTCCGCCGTCGGGATCCGGATAGACATCGTAGTCGCACTCGGTCACCTCTTCGTCAAAGGTGAGGCACAGGCCGCCGTCTCCAACGGGTTCAGCCGTAACCAGCCCCTCCGAATAGGGAAGATAGATTGGCGCATCCAGCACCGCAAAGGCCGATACCAGCAGCGCGGCCACGCACACGGCAGTCAACAGAATCGTCTGTATCTTCTTAGCCGCCATCTTCTTCCTGAGCTTCAGCAGCGGAACGGCATCCCTCTTCCCTTTCGTCTGCCCCGGCTCTTTGGCCTGCTCATATTCCCTGCGGCATGCCTCGCAGCTTTTCAGATGTTCCTCTACATAGGATACGGTATCGGGGCTTACCATATCCTCTGTATATAATGGCAAGATGTCCCTGATGATGTTGCATTCATTTCGCATAGGTTCTGTCCTCCAGTCTGGATTGAATCATCTTTTTGGCCCGGTGGTAGGTCACGCAGGCCCAGTTTTCCGATTTGCCGAATATCTGCCCGATTTCCCGAAAGCTCAGTTCCGCATACACCCTCCACATAAAGACCTCCTTATACGGCTCCGGCACAGCATGCAGGATTCTTTTTATCCATGCCGCCTCGTCGCGCCTGATGCACTGCTCTTCCGTCGTGCTTTCACCAGGCGCGGATTCCGGCAGCTTGGCATCATCGATGCTTTCCGTGTACCTGGCCTTTTTCAGATAGGTGTAATAGCAGTTCTTTGCGATTTGGCAGAGCCACACCCGAATGTCACAGTCCCCGCGAAAGCCGCCGATGGAGCGCATGGCTTTGAAGAACGCTTCGCTGGCGATCTCCTCCGCTATCGCTTCGCTGCCGGATAGCCTGCGGATATACAGATATACATCATCGAAATAGGTCCGGTATATTTTCTCGAACTCCGTCACCCTACCACCTCCTTCCGCTTATAAGACTCCGCGGAAGCAAGAATCTTACAAAATATTTCAATATTTTTCATCAAACTCCAGCACATAGGCCACATCCTGGGCATTGCAGGGCTCCAGCATCACGTCATACCTGCAAAAGCAGCCCGCCCGGTTAGAGGTGAGTTGGCCATAGGCAAGATATCCCAGGTGGATGAGCAGGGTCAAAACGTCGTCCCGGTTCAGCGTGGATGTAAAGGATTCGGGGTCTGCCCTCATTCTCGCTGCAGGCTATTTCAAGGTCGTCATCAACCCTGTCTTGTCCACATAGAGACCTTTTCTTATTTTTTGAAAGCCACTATTTCCCGGATTCAGATAAATTCCCATGATACCTCCTGCCCATGCCTTATGACATCCTCTATCGATTTCTTTGGCATAAACATACCATAAACCGCTGAAAACGGCAAGTACATAGAACGGTTGGCGGCCCCGGCTTCCTCCGGGAATAGGGTAAGCTGATGGCTGAATCGTAAGAATCGTCCAGCAACAGCAACTGACGATTGACCGCCCACCCTTCCGTTGCTATAATGATTTCAGCTTCATCGAAATCCGCATCGATGCCGCATGTTCATTTTTTATGAAAATAGGGAAAGGAGCTGTCAGGAATATGACATCTTTTGAGAAAGCAGCCAGATTCATAAAAGACACAGTGGACAATGGCCGTCTGCCCTCCGCCGCCCTGGGCATAGGCATCGGGGACAGGGTCTGCGTGAAAGAGACCTTCGGCGCCACCTCAATCACGCCGGAGGGCGCTCCTGTCAGGGAGGATACCCTCTACGACATGGCCTCGGTGAGCAAGATCCTCTCCACCTCCATGATTGCCCTGCGCTTTATCGCGGAGGGAATCCTGGATCTGGCGAACAGGCTGCCCAGATATTTCGGCGAGTACGCGGTCCCCGAGGACAAAAAGGAGATTTCCCTGTTCCACCTGCTGACCCATACAAGCGGCTACCCGGCCCATATCCCTCTGTATGAGAAAATCGCCTCTCCCGAGCTGACGGTGCCCTATCTGCTCTCCGTGCCCCTGGAACACGCTCCCGGCACGCAGACGGTCTATAGCTGCATGGGCTTCATCCTGTTGGGGAAAATGCTGGAGAGAATCAGCGGCAAGACCCTTGACGTACTGGCTCGGGAGGAGGTCTTCTGGCCTCTGGGCATGGCCCACACAGGGTATCATCCGCTGGATGCCGAAACGGATTATTCCGCCAACACGGCCTACACGGAGCGAAATCCCCTGACTGGGGAATGGCTGATTGGACAGGTGCATGATGAGAATGCCCGTTTCCTGGGCGGAGTGTCGGGAAATGCTGGCGTGTTCTCTGACTTAAGCGACTCTATCCGCTTTGCCCGGATGCTGGCAGGGCGCGGCATTCTTGACGGTAAAACGTATCTGCCGCGCTGTATTTTCGATGCCTCGATACAGAATTACACGTCGGGGCTGGAGGAGAACCGCGGGTTGGGCTTTCAGTTAGCAAACGGCTGGTACAGCTGCTCCGGCCAGTTCTTCCCCCAGACGGGCTTCGGCCACAACGGCTTCACCGGCCCGCACATCTTCGTTGACCCAGAAAGCGGCCTGTGGACAGTGCTGCTGCTCAACCGAGTCCATCCCACCCGGGAGAACGCCGAGCATCTGCGGGTACGCAGAATCCTGCACACCCTTATTGCCATAGGGCTGGAGGAGCGCATACCATCTTAATTTGTAAAACATCCAGGCTCTGCTATTCTTCGGCCGTCAAGGCTCCCGCTTCCTCTGGCAATCTGTCGCTGTGCCACCAGGCGTTGTACTCCCCTTCCTCTGAAAGCATCCTGTTGGATACATATTGAAAGCGCTCCCCATCCAGCGGGCGTATCATCGTTTCATGGGTGAATGCCCTGGACGTATCGTCATGGGGATATACCGCGTTGACGGTAAGCGTAATGGTTCCGTCCCCGTTCTCCCTGCAGCCTACCACCTCCGGATAGGGGATGTCCGGATACTCCGCCTCATGAAAGCCCCGGGGCCGGTACTTATATGCCGCCTGTTCCGGGCTGTATTCCGTCTTCCGGCGCAGGGTTTCCGGGTTTATGTCAAAAAATGCCGTGATGACAGGCTCAAATTCCTCCTCGGGTATCCAATGGACACTTTCCTCCCCGGAACTCCCCTCCGCCCCATAGGGGTGAGGCTGGCCCCGCAGGATGGGATAGAATCTGTCGAACACATCGTAAAAGTCCAGGTTCCCATACTCCTCCCCGCTCCAGCTACAGAGGAACATATTGTTCCGCTCATAGCCTACTGGCAGCAGATATTTTCTGTTCAGCTCCCTGCAGCTTTCCTCCAGGGGCAACACGCGCAGGGCCGTATGCTCCGCTGTGGCGCTGAAAGTCATCACAAAGGTCTCCGGCAAAAGGCTCTTTCCCGCAAAAAGCAGATAGCCCTCCGGGGTATATTCCCAAAAGTCCGCCGGGTAGCTCACCGTGCTCCTCTCCTGCAGGATTCCCTCCTGGTCGTATTGGTAGCAGCTCCTGACTACAGTCACACCGCCGTCTTGGGTCTGTCTCTTATACACATCTGACGCTGCCGACGAAGAGACTCGTGTA
>CAMQOJ010000330.1 GCA_947003375.1 uncultured Lachnospiraceae bacterium | reverse complement strand
ACCCACTGTCCCCCAGTCATGAATTGCCATTCCACATCCTGGCGGAAGGCATCGCACATGCCCCCGTGGCATCCCGCAAGGCCGCAGCCCGCCGCCACGGCCCGGCTGATGTTCCCGGTGTACTCCGGCTTGATCTCCCCCATGGTCCAGCAGGGCACGATCAGGTCCATCCCCATGAGCTTCTCCGCGTCCGCCAGCACCTCCTGGGTGTCATGCACCTCGCAGGCATATCCGTGCCTCTCCAGCATCCCCCGGAACCGCTCGGCCACCAGCGCGGGCTCATGTCCGTCCCAGCCTCCCTGGAAAATCAACGCCTTCTTCCCTGTCTCCATATAACCACCTTGCCTTTCCGCGCCCCCGGACCGTCCTGTGCCTGAGGGCGCTCTTCCTCTCCGTCTGCCGCCTTTTTGGCGTTCCTTTTTTACAATCGGTACTTGCAGTATAGCAGGAATTCCTGTAGAATGATTGTCAGAAAGCCAATAAAAGCAGTCACAGATTGCTATCCTGGTATTTTTCAGGCGGGACGCGGCGGCAGCGGGTACGGTTCTGCGGAACCTGCCCGGGCATCCCGGCTTTCGAGTAGAGGAATCGGAAGCCATTGCCGGAAAGGAGCCTATCATGCAGCCTTTTTATGAAGACAAACAGGACGAATTCCGCTGCACCCTCACCCGGGACATCACCTTTCCGGCCCATCTCCACAGCGCCGTGGAGCTGATCTATCTCCTGGAGGGCTCTTTGGAGGTCACCGTCCAGAACCGGACAAAGAGAATCCGGAAGGACGAGGCGGCCCTCATCTTTCCGGACATGGTGCACAGTTATCTCACCACGGATGCCTGCCTGGGCATCCTGTGCATCTTTTCCCCGGCCTACGCCAGGGATTATTATCATCTGTTCCGCAAGCAGCAGCCGGAATCCCCTTTCCTGTCCTCCGGCACGCGGAATCCCGATATCCCCCTGGCCTTTGGCCGTATGCTGCGCTACAGGGAGCTCTCCCTCTCCGTCAGCGCCGCCTGGCTGAACCTGATACTGGCTTTCCTGCTCTCCGACACGGTCCTGCTCCCCAGGGACAGCACGGACAGCGCCGACGTGGGCTACCGGCTCATCTCCTATGTGTCCCAGCATTTCCAGGAGCCCCTTACCCTGGACAGCCTTGCCAGGGAGCTGCACTTCAATAAATACTACATCTCCAGAGTCTTCACCGCCAGGCTGCGCTGCGGCTTCTACGAGTACGTGAACCGCCTGCGGCTGGACTATGCCGCCAGGCAGCTTCGGACCACGGACCAGCGCATCACCGCCATCTGGCAGGACGCGGGCTTCGAGAGCCAGAAGACCTTCAACCGCAACTTCCTGGCCTGCTACCATATGACGCCCTCCCGGTATCGCAAGACCCAGGCCCCCATCGGAGAGGTGTTCCCGCGATCATAGCCCACGGCCCGGCCTCAGTGCCAAGCTGTCGGGCCACCGATACCGCCTCCGGGTCCCTGCCCAAACCGCACCGTGATGGCGCAGATCTCGCTCCGGGTGCCCAGCCGCATGTCCGGGCCGAACACGCCCACGCCGGAGGTGACGATGTTGTGCATATCGCCCTTGCGCAGATAGCCGCAGATGTTCTCCCAGAAGAACCGGGCCGTCAGGTTCCCGGGAAAGGTCTGGCCGTCGTGGGTGTGGCCGCAGAGGTCGATGTCCACCCCGGCCTCCGCCAGCTCCGCAAGCTCCCTGGGCTGGTGGTCCATGACGATGACGGGTTTGCTCAGGTCCATCTCCCGCACGATTTCCTCCGGGGTCTTACGCACCCGGATGCCCCTGCCGGGCCTGCCGTAGTCCGGCCTGCCATAGAGGTAGAAAGCATCCTCGATCAGCACGCCCTCCTCCCGCAGCAGCCGGATGCCTGCCTCCTCCAGGAAAGCGTCCATCCTGGGGTCGCTGGCCTTCTCCCCGGCGCTGGCAAAGGTGAAGCCTGCCAGCACCTTTTCTTTGATGTCGTGATTGCCATAGCAGGCGTAGACTCCGTACCTGCTGCGGATTCCGCCCAGGATTTCCGCCAGGGCCTCCGGATCCTCCAGGGCCTCGTACTCATTGTCGAAGATGTCCCCGGCCATGACTACAAGGTCGGCATCTTCTTCGTTGATCAGGCTGACCATCTGCTCCATGTGGCGGATTCCTATGCTGTATCCCAGGTGGAGGTCCGCCACCAGCACGATTTTCAGCTCCTCTATCCCCGGGGCTTCCTTGTCCACGTACAGTTCATATTCTGTCACCCTGATTCTGTCCGCGTTCACGATTCCCGCCAGGCTGCAGACGCAGGTGCAGAGGATGCAGACCGCTCCGATGGCCATGTGGCCGCCCCGGGAGAACAGCAGCTCTATCCAGCGAGGCTTCGCCGGAAGCCTCCGGCAAGATTTTCCCGAAAGCTTCCGCCGGGAATCCTCCCGAAAGAAAAGCCGCTTCAGCGCCAGCCGAATCAAATCCGCTGCGGCAATCACCAGCAGGGCGTAGAGCAGCACCCCCAGCCAGGTATTGCTGAGCTGCTTGAGCAGCCGCTTGACGGGCGAGGGCTCCAGCAGGAACGCGGCCAGGATGCTGAAGGCCACGCACAGGTAGAAGACGCATATGGGGATTCGTATCCTTTTCTTTGCCAGGTAGGGCAGGCATCTCTCCAGCCAGGTCTGCAGCCGGTAGAATACATAGGCACAGAGCAGCAGATAGAGCGGCGATAAGCAGACTGCTATCATACTGTCCTCACCTCCCGGGTCTGTATCTGAATCTGTATCTGGGTCTGTATCTGCGGCTGCATCTGTATCCGGCTCTGATAGTCCGTGATGCCCTTCCCCTCATTGGGATGTGCCGAGGAGTATACCTGGTCTGCGGCAAAGAGGCACAGCAGGATGATTCCGGCCCAGATCAATACCCCGGAGGGCAGCCGGCGCAGCAGCCCGTCCAGGAAGGGGGCCAGCACATATACAATCGCCATGCCGCCGATGCCGAAGACCAGCAGCCCCTCCGCGCAGATCCGGCCGTGCAGGTTCAGGAAGTATCCCGTGTAGTCCCACCATCTGGTGCCGCCATGGACATATTCCAGGTACACGGAGGTGAAATACTCCACGCAGCCGCACAGCGCTATGGCCAGAAGGAATTCCAGCACGGGCTTTCGCCGGAAGCGGTTCAGCAGCAGGAGCATCATGACACTGCCGGTTCCGTAGATCGGGAGCCAGGGCCCGTGGAGCACGCCCCGGTTCACGAAGGCCCCGTCCGCGATCAGGTGGAGCCCCACCTCCCAGAGCCATCCCACGAAGGACAGGGCGAAGAACATCAGGATCACGGACCAGACGGAATAGCATCTGAGATAGTTCAGACTAACCACCCACTTGCGCTTGCGCTTCTCCGGAACCGGGTGCAGCCTGGTGGGGTAGATCTGCCCCTCCAGCGCCTTTCTGTCGTATTCCAGAAGGAACCTGCGGCTGCGCTCTTCCTCCAGGGCCTGGATTTCCTTCCCCTGTCCGACGGCCACGCCGAAGGTTTCCGCCAGGAATCCGGAGATTCCCTTCAGTTCCGGCAGCTTTGGCGATTGCGCCCCGCATTCCCTGTCCACGTCCGCATATTCGGTTTTCAGCGTATATTTATCCGCGTGCGCGAACAGATACCGGTCGTTCAAAAGCCCGACGCCCTCCACCCGGTTCCGGATGCCCAGACGGCGCAGCCTGGCATAATACTCTGCCATCACGGCCGTCTTGTAGGGGGTGGCGAACAGAATGTTGGAGACGCCAAACGTCAGGATGCCCAGCAGATCCCACCCCAGGAAGGACAGCTCCAGCACGAAGCATTCCCATTTATGGCCGTCCATGAGCCTTCTGGACAGTGTAATCGCGTCCAGGGTCTTCATGGAAGGGTTCTCCGCCAGGAGATAGGGCACCAGGTGGTAGGAATAGGCCTTGATCACGCCGCCGATCAGGGTCAGGCCCCAGAGGAACAGGAAGAGGCCCGTGACGAAGTTCGCCACGGCCACATGGCACCATTTCTTCACCCGCAGCAGGAACCAGATCCGCTGTCCCGGCACCTTCTCATAGCAGCGCCCCTCCAGGAACATCCGTATGACCACCGTCCGGCACACGCCCACCACAAATATCTGGAACAGGCACAGCAGGGCCAGCGCCCCCAGCAGCAGGACGACTACAGCTACTTCGTCCGTCCCCACCAAAGAGCGCAGGCCCACCAGCAGGGTCATCAGATAGGCCCCGGAGGCCAGCTTGTTCACCACAGAGGCGAAAACCCCCCTGCTGCGGCCGAATATCTCTCCGCCCTCCCGCTCCGCTTCCTCTGCGTAGCTCTCTTCCCTTTCCCGGATCCGCTGTTCCTGGTCTTCCTTCTTTCCCTCCGCCACGTCTACCACGACTTCCGTGAAGGAGGTGACGATCGCCCCCGTGAACGTGACCCTGGTCTGGGGCGTCATGTCATCCGCAAGTCCCCCGCCGGATCCGCCGGACATCACCAGCTCCCCGGCCAGCAGGGACGCCGCCAGGCATAGCAGCAGGAACAGGAAATAGTGCTGTTTCAGCACCTTTTTGGCGGCTGTCTTCATTTGTCTTCTGGTATGCATCTTCTCTCTCGATTCTGTGATTATTTCTTTGGGCATGGGCCCGCGCATGCCCGCGGCATACAGCGCTCCCCTCCCCCTTAAGCCATTATATGTCCGGTAGTCCAGATCGGCAAGGAGCAGTTTCGCACGATATCTCTCCGTAACGTGGACACGGGCGGCTGTCATAGGCCGCCCGCATCATGCATGGCATCCTTTCCTCTGTCCATGGCATTTTCCATGCGCCCCCCCGGAGGAAAGCGGAATCCTATTTCCGGGACTTCCAGTCGGCGTCCTTCTCCTTGCTGGAGGCTGTGGCCTTGGCCAACTGCAGCACGATCTCGCTGAAGTAACGCTCAGGAATCTCTTTCAGGCAGTAGGAATTGCTGTCATTGGCCTCATCGTACACATAGCTGCCCCGCCTGATGCCCGCGGGCACGTTGCCTCCGGGAGAGGCATTGTTCCCTGTCATGACGCCCCCGTTTCCGGCAAGGACATTCCCTCCCGCATTGTAGAACCTGGCCTCGTATACGGTCACGTCGTCGTTCTGGCCTCCCACGAAGCTGCCGGAGAAGTGGAGCTCCACCCCCAGCGCCCCGTCCTCCCTGTAATAGCTGTAGA
>CAMQOJ010000329.1 GCA_947003375.1 uncultured Lachnospiraceae bacterium | reverse complement strand
GGATGTGTTTTAAGGAACTCTCTGATGAGAGCCTTTTGATTTACAATGCTGTCGCTCTCCACTTTGTCGCCGTCTTCTTTTGACAGACGAAGATAAGCGTCAGCTGTATAGACACTGTTTAGAATAGTATTCATCTTGTCACCTCAAATAGTTTATTTGACCTTATAAACTATTTGGGCTTTATTTAGTCCAGATTCAGTATAGCACACTGAAGCCGATAAGTCCATTGTTTTACAAGGCAATTTTTCTTTCGCCCCGCTGCCTGCAGGCCCCATCCTGCGATGTCCGCATATAGCAGCTCTATTCATTCTATATCCTGCATTACCATATTTCTCACGTCTTTGCAGTCTTTGAATACTCATGTTGACAGAAAGCAGCTTGTCAGCTTATCTTCCAATGTTTCTCCTGATTGGGAAAAAGTCATTTTTACAATGATACCGTTGCACTGCACACAATATGGATTCTTCACCTGCTTTATGTAATCTGAAATTCTCTCCTCACGACTTAAGCTGCCGTCTATTCTTACGTTCTTTATGTCTACCAGCGATTCTTTTGCAACCGTCTGGATGTCCACATCAGCCAGTTCCTTTAAAATCTGTATCTCCATGTCCGCACCACTCCCTGCATGTTCGATAAAATATATTTCAAGCCGCCTGTCCAATATTCATTTTTCGTAAACATATGCCGCTTCATCTGCCAGATTCACATCTCTGGCAGGCTTGTCTGCCATGCCCTTTTTCTGATTGCTATCACAAGGTTATCCTGTATTAAGCATTTTTGTTCTCCCTTTGCGCTAAGCATTTTTCAATTCGCGTTTTTATCGTTTTCCGAGACCACACTCATAAATATAGGGTGATTTCAATCATACGATATGCTTTTATCCTATATCACACCAGACGCAGACTGGTATTTGTCCTATTCAGAATTCTGCTGCATAGTCAATCTATCAACATCGAAATCATTCTTGACAGTCTATTTAGGATGGCCGCTCATACTTTTCCTTCTTCTATTACGATTTCCAGACTTTGCCATTTCAGGTTTTCCCTGTAAATCCGCCATTTTTCGCTTCCTTTATCCCCTCTCCTTAGACAATATTCTTTGCCCATTTGTCGAAATTTCATCTATATCGCGACCATTTTATGAAAAAATCCTTTCCGGTAAAAATAGCGCAAGCTGCCTTTGCCGGAAAGGATTCTTTAATTTACTCTATTAGCATTTTTTACCAATGCCAATTATACATATCTCTACCGCACCTCTACATCCGCGTACATTCCCCGGGATTTTCCGTCCACGATTCTGTCCTGTGTAATGGTAAAGCTTCCCCGCTGCCGGATATCCTCAGAAGAGCTTCCTATCTGAACCTCAAATTGCCCCTTCTCCACTTTCCACTGCATATGGGAATCCAAAAAGGCAGTCTGGCTGCACTGCAAATGGAAACAGACTTGTCTTTTCTCCCCAGGTTCCAGCATAATCCGTTTAAATCCTGCCAGTTCTTTTACAGGCCGCGTCATGCTTGCATAGACATCCCTCAGGTACAGCTGGACAACCTCGTCCCCCTTTACCTTTCCTGTATTCTCTATCTCTACAGTTATTGCCACTGTATCCTCCGGCTTCACCGAAGACTGCGCTATCTGTAAGCCGCTGTAGGCAAACTTCGTGTAGGACAGGCCATGCCCAAAGAAGTATCTGGGAGTATGGGGCATATCCACATACTCGGCAAACCCTATGCTTCCGCCCTGATGCCATGCCGATCCGTTCTGATGATTATAATAAACCGGAATCTGACCCGCATTCCTCGCCACACAGACAGGAAGTTTTCCACCGGGATTGTATTCCCCTGTCAGAACCTGTACGATTGCTTCCGCACCCATTTCTGAGGGATTCCACGCCTCCAGAATCGCATCCAGATATTGGTCCGCCGCATCGCTTGATATGGGCCTTCCGTTCAGGTGGATTCCGACCATCGGTTTCCCCAGCTCCGCTGCTCTGCGGATAAACGTATCCTGACATACCGGCAGATTAATATCCGTTGCATCCACGCCCTCTCCCATGGAAGCCACAGAACAGGAGCCATGCTTCCCGCCAAGAGTCATGAGAATAAGGTCAGCCTCACCCGCCAGGTTCAGAGCCTCTTCCATATAAGACAAATCATTTCCCGCAATGGCATACCCATAGGCATACCCAATCTCCACATCTTTAAGCTTTTCCCGGAGTTTCTCCAGAATACTGGGGCAGCCTGGTTTCTGATGGCGCAGGATTTCATCGAATTCTTCCGTTTCATCGCTTTGGATCTGTGTCCCAGGCACTGTCACCAGTTCCTTGCCGTGGACACTGCCCGATTCCAGCCCTGCAATGGAGTTTGCCACCGCATGGACTGCCTCTACCATGCTCAGATGAGTATACCCGCCAAACAGGCTTCTGGCATTGTCCGCATGCCAACCGATTACCGCTATTTTTTTAATGCCTGGTTTCAGTGGAAGCACGCCGTTGTTCTTAAGCAGTACCATGGATTCCAATGCAGACTGCAGGGAAATCCGTGCATCTTCTTTTCCGGCAAAATTATCCCTCAATTCCTCCCCTTCCAGGGCATAAGGGTGTTCAAAAAGCCCCATACGGAATTTTGCTTCCAGGATACGCAGCACCGCCCTGTCAAGAATTTCCATATCCGCTTTTCCTGTGCGGAACCACTCCTTCAGTTCATTGTTAAATCCCGCGCAGTTCTGCATCTCCACATCCATACCGGCTTCCATGCACAACAATCCCGCTTCCGTTACGCTTTCGCCCACATTCTGTGTATTATGCACATTTCCCACAGCGCCATAATCAGAAGCACAGATTCCGTCAAATCCCATTTTCTCCCTGAGAAGTCCTGTCAAAATCTTTGCCGACGCAGACACCGGCTCCCCATTTATGGAGCAATAGCAGAGCATGATGCCCCTAAGCGCCGCTCCGCTGATGGCAGCCTGAAAGGGCTTTGCATATACTTCCTCCAGAAGGCGATCCGGTATGTCACAATTCGCCCCATGGATTCCTCCCTGGGAATTGTGGAATCCCAGGAAATGCTTTGCCACAGACTCTGCCTTTCTTCCGGCCACAGTCTGGTTCTGGATGCCCCTTACATAAGCAGTTCCCAAAGCCGCCGCAAGAGACGGGTCCTCTCCGTATGTCTCTCCCTGACGTCCCATTCTGGAATCCCGTGATATATCCAGCACCGGAGCCAGCACCTGGGTAATGCCACAGGAAAGCTCCTGCCTGCCCACAACCTCCCCGACTTTTTCCTCCAGCTCAAGATCCCAGGAAGATCCTCTCGCAATTCCTGAGGGAAAACTCATAGAATCCTGAATAAAAGAGCCGCAGAGCCCTTCCATGTGAAAGACCGCAGGTATCCCATGCTCACTCTTCTCCATGACTTTTTCCTGTATTTTACGTTGCCATGCAGCCGCCTCATCAAGGCTCTTTATCACTCTCACGTCCAACGTGCTCACCTGGCCGATGCCATGTTCCATATCCTTTTCCACGATGTCCCAGTTGTCGCCATAGGGGAACAGGCAGTTGACCTGGCCCATCTTCTCCTCCAGGCTCATCCGCCCAAGCAGGTCTTCCGCCCGCTCTCTGGGGGACAGTGATGCATCCTTATATTTTTCCATATTATTTTTCCTTTTTACTATTTCGTATATCTTTCATCGATATGAAAATTTTATTGATATATTCATGCGGCAGAAATATTTCCTCTGCGCTTATACGCGCTTCTGAACTGCATCCAGCCCTTACTCATAATCCTCTATCCTCCACTCGTCCATCCACTCCAGGTATGGCATTTCTTTCTCAAACCGGAAAGGCAGCCATACATAATCGGCAATGGAGGTATTCCTCGACCCGTCTGAGCCGAATTTCCGGCTGAATTCTACTGCCCCGTCATAGCCTGGGGCGAACATACGCTCAAATTCCGCCGCGTACTCTTCATACTTCAGCTCCATATGATCCGGCACCCAGCGGTCTGCCACGGCAATATACAAATCTTTCTTGCCCTTCACCTTAAATATAGAAGAAATCTGCGAATGATAGGAGGTATTGCTTTCATCTCCCGGATGGGGATTCCCCAGGACGGCATAAGGGCCATGCCAGGTGTCTGCTGCGGCAATTTCGGATGGATTGGGCAGGTATCCGGTGGTTCCTGACGTCACCAGATAATGCTTTCCTTTCCGCATAAAATGCGCGGTGGCTTCCCTTACATATGGGGGCGAGATATGGGGAAAATGCGTGCTGTAATATCCCGTTACATCCGTATAGTCCGGTGTCAGATCCGCGCATATGGTCTCGCTGTGCACCCTCTCAAAATAATAGTATGCTTTCCCGTCCGGCGCCACCGCCAAGTCAAAATCTCCGGCGCTCATGTTCAGGGGCTTTAAGCCCTCCCGCACTTTCGTATAAGGCCCGAGAACGCTGTCTGCCGTCAAAACCGTCTCCGTCTGGGAGCCGTCCCGGTTCATGATTTTCAGCCAGCAGACATACTTTTTCGTGTCCCTGTTGTAGATGATATGGGGACGGTCCATCATGGAAGCCGGATGCAGGGAGGATTCCGGATTGTCCGGCTCCGGCGGGATGATAAGCCCCCTGTCCTCCCAGTTGTAGAGATCCGCCGAGGAATAGCACCGGACTCCCCAGTGCCAGATGCCGTTGTCCCCCGTGGTCTTTTCCTTATTTTCCCCATACCAGTAATATATCCCGTCCTGATACAGCACGGAGCCCCCGTGAGCCTGAATCCTCCTGCCCTCTGTGTCGAGCCATGTCCGGCCCGGTAAAATAGAATGATACATCCCTTCCTCCTTCTTATCCGTTATCCTTTTTACGCTTCCACCTGCAGCCGAACCACCGTATCCTCCATTCCCTCGCCGGAGAAAGTTATCTTCGCTTCCCCCGCTGTCTTTCCGCTTCGAATCACCGCCTGCAGCCTGCCAAGGTAAGTGGTATGGCAGGTCTGGTTGAATTTCTCCTCATTCAGATGGTTCGCGCTTCCAAACCCCTGTATGGTGCCGGACCCCTCTATTCTGATTTCCACTTTCCGCTCCGGCAGAAGCTTCAATGTCCCCTCGGAATCCGTGATTTTAACATCAATGAAACAGAAATCCTCTTCTCCGGACTGCAGTACAGATTCTGTCTCTTATACACATCTGACGCTGCCGACGAAGAGACTCGTGT
>CAMQOJ010000328.1 GCA_947003375.1 uncultured Lachnospiraceae bacterium | reverse complement strand
TCTCCCGCGTCTCCCCGCCTGTAGGCCACTGCGCCCAGCAGCTCCTCGTCGTCCTCCCCGGCCAGCTTCGGCACCAGCACCGCCGCGCCCTGCATGGGGCCTGCCACATCCACATGGTGCTCCCTGACAAACCATCGGCGTCGCTCCGGATACTTCTCCTTCAGGATCCCGTTGGCATAGCCCGTGGGGAAATGCTTGTCGTCCAGAATCCAGACCTTCATGTCCCGCTTCCTGGCCTCCTGCAGGATTACGGCTATGTCGTCCCACCAGCCCTGCCTGCCGAATTCCTCATGGGGCCTGGACTCCACGCAGAAGGCCCCGCATCCGCTCTCCTGAATCCTCCGGATGCGCTCCGCCAGCCCTTCCCTGCCTCCTTCATGCAGCCACATAAAAGGGAACAGATAATTTCCGCCCTTTCCCTCCAGCACCTCTGTCAAACGTTTGTCCATGCCGCTCCTCCTGTATTGTGCTTGACGTTTGCATCTACTGCTTATTATACAACTCTCTTTACGAATTTTTCAACTCTTTTCCTGATACATCAGCCGGAACAACCCTGAACTGTTGGCTCTCAGCTTTTCGATGAATTCGTCAAGGGGCTGGTCCACGGCCTCCTGGGATGTCAGCTGCCCTGTGCTCACACCTGTATCAATCGATACGAAGCCTCAGCAGCCCCCTTGTTCACGCTTTCCGGATATAGAAACGGTCCCGCAGGAGCAGCCAGTTGGCCCGGAACCACTGCATAATCTGCCAGTAGCCGCAGCCCCGCAGGCCGTACTCCTCCATCAGGGAAAACTTGGCCGACAGGCTCCTCACGTCCTCGAACCACACCTCATGGGCTACTCCGTCAGCCGTATATTTGAAATAAGGGCTTTCCGCCACGTCGTCAAAACGGATTTCCGCTCCCTGCTCCACGGCGATCCGAACGGCCTGCACATTGTTGACAGTGGCCGCTTTGGTGACTCCCCTCTCATAGGGCAGGGACCAGTCGTAGCCGTAGTTTGGGATTCCTAAGTCAATCTTCACGGCGGGAATCTCCGTCAGCGCGTATTCCACCACCTTGCGCACCTGGTTCAGGGGCGCCACTGCCATGGGCGGGCCGTAGGTATAGTCCCACGCAAGCTATAGGTGTTTTATGAAAATCTGCAATACAAGAGCATCAGAGAAATCCCATCGCCTACTTTATCATCAGGCATTAACAATAATTGCATCGAATCCGGCTGCCTTAAGCTTAGCCATGGTTGCATCTGCATTGCCCTTTACAGCATAGGCCCCTACCTGCACCCGGTACAGCTGTTTCTTACCGCCGACTGCCGTCTCTTCCCCAGGAGCTACCGTCTCCTGACCGGCATCTGGCTGTCCTGCCTCCTGTACCCGCTGGCCAGTGATGCCATAGACGATAGCTTTTGCCATTTTCTGGCAGTCATAGAGCTGCGCATCGTCCCGGTCATCTACGAAGCAGCACTCTACCAGCACGGCAGGTGACTTCGTATTCCGGAGCACATAAAGGCCTGTGCTGTACTTCACGCCGCGGTTCCGGAAACCCAGTCCGGCAATGGCCGCGCACACCTTCTCTGCATACGCCTTCGCCTTGCTGGATGCCGAATACACATAGGCTTCCGTCCCTGTGGTATTTCCATTTCCGGATGCGTCCCCGGCACCAGAATTGAAGTGGATGGAGACGTCCAGGTCCACCTCATGTGCATTGCATTTCCCGACAATCTGGCTGAGGTTGCCAGACACTCCTGCCGCATCGTCCACCGTGCAGTCGTACACCGTGTGGCCGAGCTGCCGGAGCATGCCAATCACTGCATCTTTCATCCGCCTGGCCTCCGTGGACTCCCGGAGAAAGCCGATTGCCCCACAGGCCGGCCTTCCGTCCGCATTGTGCCCTGCGTGTACATTAATCCTCATAGCTTTCTCCTCCTTCCGGAATTCAAGAATTTTTTTAAGTATCCTTATAATCTGATACCCATAGCTATCCTGTGCGATATCTGCAGCATCTAAGGATCCATATCTTTTTGTATCGTACCCTGGTACTGCCCATTTTCCGCCCAATTCCTCCCAATGCTGTGCCGTTCCGGCCTTTCCGTACTTTACAAGCAGTCCATAACGGGAATCCACACACGGGCATGACAGCGGTTCTGTGGTGGCATAGGCCTTTGCGTGCTGGGCTTGTGCCAGGATTCCGGTTTTTTCGTTCGGAAATGTTGCTCCAGGAGTTTCTTTGTCTGTCGTCCCAAGGCCCGCAAAATTGTTTTGGTTTGCCTTTACTGTACCCATAAAGGAAAAATTTCCTGTCTCCTTGCAGCTCTGGGCAAAGAGGACATCCCCTCGAACCCCCTCCTTTGCTGCTACGTCCAGATAGAGCTGGCAGAAATCTTTTGCCTCCATGCTGATTTTAGGGGCAGGATTGATTGATAGCAGATATGCTGCCATCTGCTCCGCCGTAGCTACCGATTCTCCCAAAATTTTTGTCATGTTTTTCCTTTCCGCCCATTGAGGGCAATAAAGCAGGGAGCCTTAAGCTCCCCTGATTATTTCTTATTGTACTTCGTGCGCTTCCACATCTCCGCCACACGCTCCCATCCGCCAGTGGCCACCAGGTACACGATAAAGGCGGCGATGATGGATGCGATGATGTAATACAGCGTCACCGCGATCCCAAGGTACTGACAGACGATTACGACAGCCAGCGGGCACAGAACCAGCGATACCACAAAGGCCACCAGGCTTGTCTGGATGCGCTGCAGCCAGGGCAGCTCCTTGATGACCTGCACGATGGCGGCAACCAGAAATGCCAGCGCCCCAATAGCAATCATGACATAGGTAGCATACTGCATCAAAAGTTCAACATTCATTTCAAATCCTCGCTTTCTTTGTTTTTCTGTTTTAAAGCCCTATTTTTGCAAACAGGATGGCCAGTACGGCCCCCAGGATGGTGGTTCCGATGTATGCCATGGCCTTCCGCCACTTCTCCCCGTCCCTGCCCTCAATCTGATCCAGGCGCTTGCTCTGCTGCTCTTGGATTTTCAGCATGTTCTCCATGTTTGCCGCCAGCTTTTCAGTCGATGCCGCCAGATTGGAGATTTCCCGGATACTGTCCTCCAGGATAGCGATACGGTGGTTCTGCCGGTCGTTCTCCTCCTTCAGCCTGCCATTTTCCGACTCCATCAGATCCCGGAACTGCTCCAGCTCCCTATGTGTCACCGGATTGTCCATCTGCCTCACCTCCTCCCATAAAAAATTCCCGAAGATTCTTAGGTCCTGCCCTAGCATTCATCATCTAGCCCTCCTCTCTAAAATTTGTGCAAAAATGAGCATATATCATCATCAGATGGCATCTGATGGAGATATCTGCCCACTTTTCTTAACAAAACACGGGATTAAAAATGACAGCTGGAAGATTTACACCCGCAAATGCCAACTATACAATCGACACATCATCATTCATTGAAAAAAATAGCGTTATTGGTATTGTCGATTTACGCTTGTCGTATACAGGTACTTTTCCAGCAGGTAGTTATTACACGATAGCATCTGCCACGATTAAGCCGTCAAAACTAATTTTGCTTAAAGCTATTGATTTAAACTCAAATACGCAATGCAATGTATATTTTTATCAGGATGGCACCATAAAAGCAAAGGCACTGCAGGCCCTATCGGACCCGGTATTTATGATTAGCGGATGCTTCACCTAAGCTTTCAGCTTATTTCTCCTTCCAGCCAGTGACCGTGGCATTGGATTGGTTCCAGGCATTGGCATACAAGGTCCCGTCTATGCAGATGCAGATGGCGCTGGATCTGGTCTCAGAAAACTTGAAGACGAGTATAGTGCCATATTTATTTGCTGGCTTGTCGGAGACGTTCTCCGTGCTCGTGAGGCACACACATGCTACGTTCAATTCTTTGAAAAGCGCAGTCATGGTCGTTTTGCCAGTGTATTTGATAGCATTGAATTCAAGACGATTGTTTCCTATCGCGCTGGTAAATTTCTGGGTAATGCCATCCATTCCCGTGTTTAATGGATACCCGCAGATTTTCCGGCCTTGTCACACTGATGCAGGGGGCAGAAAACCCACGCATACCAAAAACTCCGGCGCATAACCGGAGTTGAATCAGCTTATGAAACATCAACTATTAAGCAGCATATTTACGGTACGCCGTCTTGACGTTGGCCTGGCTGATGTAACAGTAAATCTGCGTGGTCTTTAGGTCGGCATGTCCGAGGATTGCCGCCACGTCCTGTATATTCATCCCCCGATCCAGGAGGTTCGTGGCCAGCGTCCGGCGGTACCTATGCGGATGGGCATTCTCCACCCGCGCCCTCTTCCCGAGGTTCCCCAGCCTCTTCCCGCGCCCTGCGAACAGGGCCTCACAGGCATCTGTCCGGGTATTGAGGTATTCCTGCAGGTGCATCGCAGCCACCTCCGTCAGGTACACTTTCCGCTCCTTGTTCCCTTTTCCCAGTACTACGCACTCCATGCGCTCGAAGTCCACGTCCGATATGTCCAGCCCCGCCACTTCTGACACACGGCATCCCGTGGCATAGAGAAAATCCACTAGGGCCAGGTTCCGGACGTTCCCGCAGGCCTTGCGCATCTTCTCCATCTCCGCAGCCGAATAGGGCTTCTTGACCACCTTGCGGCTCTTTATCTGGGACAATGCCGCGCATGGGTTCCGGTCAATCAGCCCATTAGCAGATAACCAGCCGAAAAAGCTAGAGTAGCATCTCCTCATGCCATCCAACGTCCGGTTGCTGACCTTATCCCGCTGACGCTTAACTGATAGATAAAACCTCAGATCATCCGTTGTTATCCTATCCAGCGGCTTGCCCAGAAAAGTAAGTAGCGCCAGATTCTGCTCACGGTACCTCCTCAAGGTGGTTTCTGCCTTGCCCTCTATTCGCTTTGTTGCAATATACTTGTTGAGCATCCCCTCCGCAGTATCATCACGTACCGCCACCTTCGTGCATCGCTCTGTCAACTCATAGGCATTAAGCTGGATAATAAGTACATCCTGAACCAAATCAATGATATTATCATCTGCTTTACCATTTAGCACACTAATCACATTTTGAACTATGCTTGTCCTGATATCCATATATATCACCTCCAAGACAAGCATAACATATTTTCCCCAAACTCCCAAATTAGCTAAACACGGGTTTGTCAGGCATGCTTAGTCCAATAATGATAGTGTATAATGAC
>CAMQOJ010000327.1 GCA_947003375.1 uncultured Lachnospiraceae bacterium | reverse complement strand
TCCACATCCTGAACCATGCGGACGCGGATTCCCTCTGCCTCTTCGATGAGCTGGGGGCGGGGACAGACCCCACCGAGGGCGCGGCCCTGGCCATCGCGGTGCTGAACTACCTCCACGACAGGGGCATCCGCACCATGGCCACCACCCACTACAGCGAGCTGAAAATCTACGCCCTCTCCACCTCCTTTGTGGAGAACGCCTGCTGCGAGTTCAACGTGGAGACCCTGCAGCCCACCTACAGGCTGCTGATCGGCATCCCCGGGAAGAGCAACGCCTTCGCCATCTCCGCCAAGCTGGGGCTGTCGGAGGAGATCATAGATGCCGCCAGGGAACAAATCGGCAAGGAGGACAAGACCTTCGAGGACGTAATCGCCGACCTGGAGCAGAGCCGGATCACCATCGAGAAGGAGCAGTTGGAAATCGCCCGGCATAAGGAGAGCATCCGCCTCCTCCAGGAGCAGCTCCAGCAGAAGAACGACAAGATCGACCAGGCCAAGGACCGGATCCTCCGGGAGGCCAACGAAAAGGCCAGGGAGATCCTCCAGGAGGCCAAGGAGGTGGCCGACGAGACCATACGGGACTTCCACAAGGCAGGCGCCGGCGCGGACATCCGGGAGCTGGAGAAGAAGCGCCAGAAGGTGCGGGACAAGATAAGCGAGAAGAACGACCATCTCTCCGTCGGCGGCAGCCTCTCATTGAACGGCGGCCTGAAAGCCCCGGAGAAGAAGGCCATCGACCCGAAGAAGCTGAAAAAAGGAGACGCCGTGAAGATAGTCTCCATGGGCCTGACGGGCACTGTCAGCACCCTGCCGGACGCCAAGGGGGCGCTGTTCGTCCAGTGCGGCATCATCCGCACCCACACCAATGTAAAAGACCTGATCTACGTACAGGAGGAGACCGTCACCACCCCCAAGCTCCAGCGCAGCGGCGGCGGTGACCGCTCCGGCAAGATGAAGATGTCCAAGACCATGTCCATCTCCACGGAGATCAACCTCCTGGGCAAGACCGTGGACGAGGCCCTGGCGCTTCTGGACAAATACCTGGACGATGCCTACCTGGCCCATCTGCCAAGCGTCCGGGTGGTGCACGGAAAAGGGACAGGTGCCCTGCGCAATGCCGTACACGGGCATCTCAAGCGCCTGAAATACGTAAAGGAATACCGCCTGGGCGAGTACGGCGAGGGGGACTCCGGCGTCACCATCGTCACCTTCAAGTAAGCCCCGCAGATACCCCCGGAGCCGTGCCGGACGCTCCGCCCCGCAGCCCCCATGGCCGGAGGCTGTCCCTCCGAGACACCAGCCCGGCGCAGCCGCCTTCCTGCGGCCCGCCCGGCTCCCGAAAGGGCATGGAAGCGCCCGGAGCAGGTTACCGGGTGCCGTCAGCCCGCCTACAGAATAAATCCGGAACCAGTAATAAAAAATTAGGAGCAGGAAACATGGTAAATAAACAGAAAATCCTGATAGTAGACGACGACAACAACATCGCCGAACTGATAGCCCTCTACCTCACCAAGGAATGCTACGAGACCCTGATCGTCAATGACGGGGAATCCGTGATGCCCGCCATGGAGAGTTTTTCCCCCAATCTGATCCTGCTGGACATCATGCTCCCCGGCATGGACGGCTACCAGGTCTGCCGGGAAGTGCGGAACAAGTACACCGTGCCCATCATCATGCTCTCCGCCAAG
This sequence comes from uncultured Lachnospiraceae bacterium, assembly GCA_947003375.1. Classification (GTDB taxonomy): domain Bacteria; phylum Bacillota; class Clostridia; order Lachnospirales; family Lachnospiraceae; genus Acetatifactor. The sequence goes on along the minus strand of CAMQOJ010000327.1, from coordinate 3,541 downwards.
GGCGAGATCTTCGACAAGGTCCTGGGGCTGGAGCTGGGCGCGGACGATTACATCGAAAAGCCCTTCGACACCAAGGAGCTGGTGGCCAGGGCCAAGGCCGTGCTGCGCCGCTACAAGCCCGCCGCCCCCGCGCCCTCTCCCGCTGCCAGCGCCGACAAATGCGTGCAGTACGCGGACCTGTCCGTGAACCTGACCAACTATTCCGTGCTCTACATGGGGCGCACCGTGGACATGCCGCCCAAGGAGCTGGAGCTTTTGTATTTCCTGGCCTCCTCCCCCAATCATGTCTTCACCAGGGAGCAGCTCCTGGACCAGATCTGGGGATACGAGTACGTGGGGGACACCCGCACCGTGGACGTGCACATCAAGCGCCTCCGGGAGAAGATCAAGGACCACGCCAACTGGAAGATAACCACCATCTGGGGCGTGGGCTATAAATTCGAGGTGCGCAATACATGAAGAAGACCCTCTACCTGAAGTTCATACTGGCCTACTTCATCTTCGGCGTGTTCAGCTTCATCATCGTCACCACCTTTGTGCCCAGTATGACCAGGGACCACCTGATCCGGGAGAAGGCGGAGGACCTCTACCTGGAGGCCACCCGCATCTCCGACACCTACGCCACAGGGCTCTACGCCAGCGAGACGGACCTGGAGACGGTGAAGGACCAGCTGGACTCCCTGGCCCTCTACCTGGACTCCACCATCCGCATCATCAATCCCTCGGGCCGCCTGGTGCTGGACACGGGGGCCTCCCTGAATGTAGAAGACGAAATTGTAATCGAAAACTTCGACCCTACGGCCACCGGCGGCTCCTACTACATGGTGAACGATTTCTTCGGCAACTTCGACTCGAAGATGCTCAGCGTCTTCTCCCCCATCACCTTCCAGTACATGGTGAAGGGCTATGTGGTCATCCACTGCGACATGCTGCGGATCGAGGATTCCTGCAACCGGATGCTGAACATCTCCTACATCACTTTGGTCATCCTGCTGCTCCTGTCCCTGATCATCCTGATCTTCTTCACGGAGATGGTGTACATTCCCCTGCGGAAGATCACCTACGCCACGGAGCAGTACGCCGCCGGGAACATGCACTATGAATTCCAGGTGGAGAGCGACGATGAGATCGGCTACCTGGCGGTGTGCCTGAACTACATGGCCAGCCAGATTGCCAGCGCGGAGGACGACCAGAAGAAGTTCGTGGCCAATGTGTCCCACGACTTCCGCTCCCCCCTGACCTCCATCCGAGGCTACCTGGAGGCCATGATCGACGGCACCATCCCTCCGGAGATGCATGACAAGTACCTGAACATCGTCCTCACCGAGACGGAGCGCCTCACCAAGCTCACCAACAGCCTGCTGTCCCTGAACAACCTGAACACCAAGGGGATGCTCTTGAAGCGGGCGGATTTCGACATCAACGGCATCATCCGCAGCACCGCCGCGTCCTTTGAGGGGACCTGCCGGAAGAAGACCATCGCCATCGAGATGATTCTCACCGGGGACGAGATGTACGTGAACGCGGATATGGAAAAAATCCAGCAGGTGCTCTACAACCTGCTGGACAATGCGATCAAGTTCAGCCACCACGACTCCGTCATCAAGGTGGAGACTTCCGTGAAAAAGAATAAACTGTTCGTCTCCGTCAAGGACACCGGCATCGGCATCCCCAAGGAGGATCTGAAGCTGATTTGGGACAGATTCTACAAATCGGACTACTCCCGGGGCAAGGACAAGAAGGGCACCGGGCTGGGCCTGTCCATCGTGAAGGAAATCATAAACTGCCACGGGGAGCACATCAACGTGATCAGCACGGAGGGGGCGGGAAGCGAGTTCATCTTCTCATTGCTTCTGGCTGACAGCAATGACGACGAGGACTGAGCCTCCCTGTCAGAAGCGAATCCTCCTCCCCCGGGAAATCGGCCTGCCTCACAACCGAATGACCCTGTCGGCAAATGCCGCCTCTTCCTCACGGTGGGTGGTGTAAACAACCGTAGCCCTGCTACTCCTTATATAATCCATCAGCTTCCCGGCGTGTTCCCCGTCCAGGGCCGCTGTAGGCTCGTCAAGAAGGATGATTTTCGCATCGCTGTTGGAAAAGGCCCTGGCGGCATTCACTCTCTGCTGCTCTCCTCCTGAAAGCTCAGTTATGGAAGAAATCCCACGATCCGAAAAATCAGAGACCCCTGTGGCGTCCTTGATTTTCTCCAGGCTTATCTCACTGAAACTGCCCATTGAAATATTGTCGTCAATGGCAGTTTCGTAAAGCCGGGCGGCGGCGGGCATATATGCAAAAACATGGTTTTCCCTGAAATATTCCGAATCATTTGCCGGGGATCTGCCAAACACCGTTACGCTGCCGGATGTGGGCGCGTACATTCCCATCATGCAGCGGAGCAATGTAGATTTTCCGCTGCCGTTTTCCCCCATTATCGCTATATGCTCCCCTTCTTCTATGCTTAAATTGATATCCCGCAGGATTTTTCTGCCCTCCGCTTCAAAGCATAGCCCGTCAATCGCCAGAGCGCAGCCATTTTGATGATTTTGAGATTTCTTTTGTCTTTTCAGACCGAAAAGCGCCTTTCCATTGTCGATCGGAACGGTATTATATGGGATATATGCCGCCATCTGCTGCATGCTCTGGGTCTGGCTTCCCGACTCCGCAATAATGCTCTTAACGGAGGCCAGCTTTCCGCCTGATATCTCCACGCTGCCGGGCAGGCATCCTAAAACAGGATAAATGAATCCGCTTACCAGCTCACTGATTACACTATGCAGAGAACGATAAAGATTATCCTTGTTTAGTTGCTGGGCCTGAACGCGGAAAATATCCCTTCTGGTCTGGTCGAAACGGTTTTTCAGGACGCTTTGCAGACTGTTCATATTGATAAAATCCGCTTTATACATAAGCTCTTCGATATTTTTATTTTTTTCCGCTTCAAGGCCCTGGAGCCGGGACGCATATGTTTCGGATATGCCGTTGATTTTTTTGCCCGCAAGAATCGTGACGCCTATGTGAGCCAGGATAAAAAACGAAACCGTATAATGCACATTCACCGACAGCATCAACAGCACACCGATTACCACCACGCTGATTCCGAATCTGATAATCATGACCCACAGTGAGAGGGCGGAATCGGTAAACGCGGTAATATTCTGGAGCAGGTCTTCCTCCTTGTATTTTGCTTCCCTCTCCCCGTAGGGCAGGGCAAACAAATCCTTATACAGCTCCGCCGAGCCCCTGTAAATAAGGTTTGCGCACATGACATTTCCATATACATTTATCATGTAATCCAACACGAGAAGGAATAAGGACGCCATGGTCAATAGAAATATCATCAATGGCGTTACGCTCATGCCATTTTCTATTTTTCCCATGATAGACTGTATCATAAAGGGCGCGGCCAACGGCAGCGCAAAGGATATGAAAGAAAATGCCATCAGCAGAGCGGCAAATTTCAGCTTATGGTTTTTCAGTATGATGGCTGTGGATCTGTCTCTTATACACATCTGACGCTGCCGACGAAGAGACTCGTGTA
>CAMQOJ010000326.1 GCA_947003375.1 uncultured Lachnospiraceae bacterium | reverse complement strand
GTATAGCACAGTTTGTCAAAATATGCAAACATAATTTTTTCATATAAATATTTGGGAAAAATTTTAACCAGGTTGACAGTTTTTCTTATCAATAATAAAATGGAGATACAAACAGGATACATTTCTGTTTTTTCATAGAAACTGAGATATCACATCATAAAGTCACACCATACAGAGATGAGGGGATATTATGCTGAAGATACTGATAGCGGAGGACGAGGAGCCCATCGCCAACCTGATCAAAATGAACCTGCGCAGGGCGGGGTATTCCTGCGTCTGGGCGCCGGACGGGGAGAAGGCCGCCGACCTGATGGACACCGAGAAGTTCGATCTGGTGCTTCTGGACGTGATGCTGCCGGGCATCAACGGCTATGAGCTCATGGAGTACGCCAGGAGCCTGGAGCTGCCCGTCATCTTCCTCACGGCCCTGGGAAGCACGGAGAACAAGGTGAAAGGGCTGAAGATGGGAGCCGACGACTACCTGACCAAGCCCTTTGAAATCGTGGAGCTCCTGGCCAGGGTGGAGGCCGTGCTGCGCCGGTACCACAAGACGGAGACGCTCCTCACCGTATTCGACGTGGTGATCGACACGGCCTCCCGGTCGGTGACCCAGAACGGGGAGCCCGTGATGCTGACCATGAAGGAGTTCGAGCTTTTGCTGCTGCTGGCCAGGAACCGCAACATAGCCCTGTACAGGGAGACCATCTACGAGAATATCTGGGGCGGCGAGTACATGGGCCAGAGCAGGACAGTGGACCTCCATATCCAGCGGCTGAAAAAGAAGCTGAACTGGGACAATGAGATCGCGGCTGTCTACAAGGTGGGATATCGGCTGGAAGGAGAGGAAAAAATTACGAAGTAGGGGATTGGGGATACATGAGATTCGCAGATAAACTGTTTCTGGTCATGACTGCGCTTCTGACAGTGATGTTCGCGGTGTTCGGGACATGGATGCTCTCCTCGGATTTCTCCCAGCTTCTGAACAAGGAGATCGAACAGGGCAATAACGACAGCCGCGCCTTCCTGTTCCTCTTTGAGATGGGATACCAGTCCACGGAGGAATACGGGGAGGACTATGCCATCAGCAGGACGCTGAACAGCATCGCGGGCAGCGTGGAGCGGGACGGACGGCACATGTTCGTGCTGCGGGAGGACGGCACGCGCTTTTACGGAGGCGATTATCTGGAGAATATGGGCTTTATGGAGGAAGTGGAGGGACTGGTGGGGAAGCTGGACTCCTCCGGCTCATCCGATGACAGCGTCCGCAATGTGGCCATCCGGCAGATTGACGGCAGCTATTACATGTTCGCGATCACCAAGTCCGCCATCTCCGTAAACAATGTATATCTGGGCATGTGCAAGGAACTGACGGACACCTACAGCGCCAGGGGGAACCTCCTCTCCCGGTATCGCATCGCGCTTCTGTGCCTGCTTTCCGCAGGCGGCATCAGCATCTATTTCCTCTCCCGCTATATCACGAGACCGATCCGCAGCCTGGGAAGGCTGGCCAGCAGGATTGCCGACGGGGATTATACATTGCGCTCCCAGAATAAAAGCAGCGATGAAATCGGGGCCCTGGCCCGGGACTTCAACCGTATGGCCGACCGCCTGGTGGAGGAGATGCAGGTGAAGATACTGGAGGCCAGGCAGAAGGAGGATTTCACCGCCGCCTTTGCCCACGAATTGAAGACGCCGCTGACTTCCATTATAGGCTACGCGGACATGCTCAACTCTCTGGAGCTCTCGGAGGAGGAGCGCCACGATGCCTATTTCTATATCTACAGCCAGGGCAAGCGCCTGGAGAGCCTGTCCCACAAGCTGCTGGAGCTGGTGAGCATGGACAAGAATCCGATTGTCTTCCGGCCCATCCCCACCAAGGAGCTGGAGCAGAACCTGCGCATCACCATGCGGCCTGTCTGGAAGCAGCGGGGCGTCCGGGGAAAGGTGGAGCTGGAGAAGGCCGTCATCCAGGGCGACTCGGAGCTGCTCCTGTCCCTTCTGTACAATCTGATGGACAATGCGGTGAAGGCGCTGGACAAGGGGGACGAGAGCTTCATGCTCATGAAGGGCACCTGCCTGAAAGGCTTTTACGAAATCAAGGTGGTGGACAATGGCAGGGGCATCCCCGCGGAGGAGATCAGCCGCATCACGGAAGCCTTCTATATGGTGGACAAGTCCCGTTCCAGAAAGGAAGGCGGCGCCGGCATCGGGATGGCCCTGTGCCAGAAGATTATCCAGCTCCACAACGGGACGATGGTGGTGGACAGTAGGCTGGGGGAGGGGACGGTCATCAAGGTGAGGTTCCCAGTGTGTAAAGAACTTCTAAGCGGGCAAAGCATGCCCGCTAAGAAGTTCTAAGTTACACACGGAAGAATGCCTGAAGGGCAGGCATTCTTCCAGGCGCTTGGCGTTTTGGGTGTAGTGGGGATTATGGCATCATGGAAGGCGTAGTGGGGAGTTTCCGGAAAGGGGAGGCATACGGCTATGGAAGACAGGACGGGTGAAACTGAAAAAAGGACATTCCGCGGACCGGAGGGCAAGGCTTCCCATAATGTTGGCGGGCACAGGGGAGATGAGGCCGCCCGTGGGGGCAGGAAATTCCGTAGGGCTTCGGACCGGGGGAAAGAGGCCCTCCAAAAGAGGGGAGGCATGAACCGAAGGAGGCTGCTGCGGTATTATGCGGTCATCTTTTCTGTGCTCGCGCTGCTCATAGCGGCCGCTTTCTTCGCGCCCCAGATTCTGTTCCACGTGCAGGATGCCATCCTGTGCAGGGACACTGTCCTGACACAGCAGGAAAGCCTGAATGTGGAGACCCTGAGCACAACCTATGAGCAGTCCCTTGAGAAGCGGATGCAGAACTATGCGGAAGGGCTGGCGGAGGGCGATATGTTTTACGTCACCGCCCAGGACCTTGCGCTGACCGGCGAGGTGCGGGAATATGTCTATTCGGACAGAGGGCTGTTCAGCGAAGCGGTGAACAACTTCGCATCTATCGGCCTGCTGCCCTGGTATATCTGGGAGGCGGACTATACGGTCCTCCGGTGGAAGCAGTATGTCATCTACAGCGACGATTTCGCCAAGGGCGTGAATTTCATCCTCTGGTATGTGGAGATGAAAGACCCAAACGGAGTCGTGGTCAAGCTCCTGGGAGACGCGGAGGACGGCACAATATACGCCCTCAGGACGGAGTCGGACAAATACAGCAATCCCGCAGTGGATGGGGCTGTTGAGGCAGGGGAGCGGAAGAACTATATCGATGAAATCTGCGGGAGCAAACGCACTCCACTGGAGATATGGGGCACGCTGGCCTATCAGTACAAGTGTCTGGACCAAAGCGAAATGAAGGACTTCTACATCATGCTGGATGAATATGGATGGATCGGCGGTGGCATGAACACCATGAATGAGGACTACGGATATACCGAGGAGGATCTGGCAGAGAGGGAGGCGCTCATGCAGGAGGCGCTGGCCATGCATGAGGAATGGGAACCGCTCCAGAAAAAGATTCGATACTATCGGGACGGCGACTATTCCATAGACTTCCAGATGACATACGGGGAGGCCAGGCTGGACATCCTGCTGGAGATTCCTGACGGAGAGGACGAAGCGGTATATGTATACGGCTATCCTGACATCAGGATCGGCATCCGCCAGATTTATGAAATGATACCGGAATTTGCATAAATGCGCCCTTGTACCAATATATTTAGAAAAACAGTATGGTCGCAAGAGGTTTTTCGTGGATATAAGGTACAGGATACTTGGCGTGCTGTCCGGGGACGGCATTGTCCTGGGAGGAAGCGTTTTGGCAGCCGCCGGCGATTTCATCGCCTGGCTGGACGATCTGGTCTGGGGGCCATGGATGCTGGCGCTGCTGTTGGGAAGCGGCTGCTATCTGATGGTTCGGATGGACTTCTTTCCCATAAAGAACCTGAAATTCGCGCTGAGGTGCGCGCTGGGGATAGAAAACCGGGAAGAGCGGCAAGGGAAGGGCCGCCGCAAGACGGCCGGGACAGGCGGAAGCATATCCTCCCTGTCCTCCCTGACCACAGAGCTGGCTACCACCCTTGGCATCGGGAATATCGTGGGGGTGGCCTCGGCCATGGTGCTGGGCGGGCCCGGGGCGCTGTTCTGGATGGTGGCCACCAGCGTCATAGGGCTGGCCACCAAGCTGGCAGAGAGCATGCTGGCTGTAAAATACAGGGGCAGGAACGACAGAGGGGAGATTGCGGGAGGCCCCATGTACACCTGCCGGAACGCTTTCCCGCATAAGAGATTTGGCAGGATGCTGGGCTTCCTCTTCGCCCTGTTCGCGGTGACGGCCTCCATCGGCATGGGGAACATGACCCAGTCCAATTCCATCGCGGATGCCCTGTGGGTGGCCTTTTCCATACCAAAGGCAAAGACGGGGCTCTATCTGACGGTGCTCACTGTGCTGGTGGTGATAGGCGGCATCGGCGTCATCGGGAAGGTGACCCAGGTGCTGGTGCCCTTCATGGGGGTCTTCTACCTGTGCGGGGCCTTCGCCGTGATACTGGTGCACTGGCGCAATGTCCCGGTGGCGGTGGGAGGAATCCTGACGGCGGCCTTCTGCCCCCAGGCAGTGTCCGGCGGCATCTTCGGCAGCGTCACGGCCACCATGTTCCAGTCCCTGCGCTGGGGCGTCTCCCGGGGCATCTTCTCCAACGAGGCGGGGCTGGGGGCCTCCGGCATCACGGCCGCGGCGGCGGATACGGAGGATTACATAAAACAGGGCTGCATCAGCATGACGGGGGTGTTCCTGGACACGGTGGTGGTCTGTACGATTACAGGGCTGGCCTTCGCGGCCTCCGGCGTGCTGGGGACTGTGGATGCGAATGGGAAGCCACTTACAGGCACGGCGCTGACCCTGGCGGCCTTCCGCACCGCGCTGGGAGACCTGGGCGGGAGCTTCATCAGCGTCTGCATCGCCCTGTTCGCCTTCGCCACGGTGATCGGCTGGGCCTATCAGGGGGAGAAGGCTTTCGAATTCCTCATGGGGGGCCGGACAAAGTACAATCTGTGGTACAGGTTCTTCTATGGGCTGGCGGCCTTTCTGGGCTGCATCTGCTCCCTGGAGACCGTATGGAATTTCTCGGATATCTGCAATGCCCTGATGGCAGTGCCGAACCTGATCTGCGTGCTGGCGCTGTCGGGGAAGGCCTGCCGGGAGATACGGGAGTATCCGGTGCCGGGGGAGAGGCGGGCCAGGGG
>CAMQOJ010000325.1 GCA_947003375.1 uncultured Lachnospiraceae bacterium | reverse complement strand
GGCTACAGGTTCCTCACCCTCGCTCCCGGCTCCGGCTACAGGTTCCTCACCCTCGCTCCCGGCCTTGGCCACAAGTTCCTCACCCTCACGCCCGGCTGCCCTCGCCCCCTTCACATAATAGTCCAGAAGCTCCCGGAAAGTAGCCTCGCCCTCGCCCACCATGATGCCCGCGACCTGCGGATACTCCCTCAATATGACATCCGCGTCATATGAGACCTCCGGGCCGCCCAGCCAGACTGCCGCGTCCGGCAGGAGCTTGGGCAGCTCCCCCAGCAGTTCCCGCACCAGCCGCCAGTTCCATATATAGCAGGAAAATCCCATGGCATCCGGCCTCCTGGCATAGATGTCCGCTAGAATCTCCGCCATGGGCTGGTTGATGGTATATTCCGCCAGCTCCACATGCCGCCGCAGTTTTTCTCCCGCACAGGCCCGCAGGCTGTAGACGGCGGGGTTGGAATGGATATATTTTGCGTTTATTGCCACCAGCAAAAATTTAAAGCCCACAGCGCACCTCTGCATTCTTCCGTTCTGCCTTGTACATTTCGGCGATATCGGACGGCCCGCTCCACCAGAGCTTGGAGGACTCATCATATAGCAGCCTGCCTGTCCGGGAGGTGATGAAACAGGACAGCAGGTCTGTGGGATCCAATCGCATTTCCTCCGCAAGCTCATCCACTACCATCGCGACCATCAAATCAATGGCATTTTTCTTTGTTTCCTCCGAAACTGTTTTCATTATCGCCATACCTGCTCACTCTCCACAAATGCAAGGCTGCGGAGCGCGCTGTCCGTCCGAAAGCAGAACTGATTCTGCAGCCGTTCCGGAAGCAGCAGACTGATACATATGTCGTCCGCCGCCTTTGTGCCCACTTCTCCGAAGACACCCGCCATGTATGCCGTAATCGTTGCATTCGTATTATCATTGGCAATCTTTCCGGCAATCACATCATACTTCTTCAATTTCCGCACTATATCAGGAAATGTCCGTCCCTTCCTGTGTCCGACTACGCAATGGAGCCATTCCGCATCGGCTGCAGGATAAATCTGGGCCAGAAGCTTCCGTGGTATAAAAGCATGTCCGTATATAGACGCATATCATCCGCCGATTTCTGCACCTTCCCGCATCCCCCTGCCTTTTAAATATGTCTCTACGTCTTCCAGTATGGCCTCATCGCCTTCCACATGGAACATGTCAAAACATTCCTCTATATAGCGCAAGGCATTATACTGTGTAAACAGTGCCGCTACCTTCTCCATTGGCTTATTCCATCTTTCAGAAGCCAGCCGCATGATTCTCGCCTGCATATATATGATCTGCTGCCTTTCGTTCATGACTGGTTTTCCGCCTCCGTTTTCAATCTTTTACCGCTTCTTTTATCTGTCAGTCTTTCCGCATCAGACCTTTCCTGTTCACAGCCCGAACCGCTCCGCCAGCTTCTCCCACTCCGATTCCGGCACCTGCGGCATGGAGGCGAGCCCCATCTCCTTTGCCCGGGCTTCCATGGCCAGGATGGATTTGAAGAAATAGTTGACGCCCGTCACCAGGCTCTTCTTGGTCGCGCGGTTCAGGACCATGCCCATCTCGTCCACGCCGCTCTCCGTAAAGTCCTGCAGATAGGACTCCACGTCATAGGGGATGGAAAGGAGCTCCGCCTCCCATTTTTCTGACATGCCTGTCAGAATGGCGAACTGCGCCCGCCGCCCCACGCCGTCTACGGCAAAGCCCAGGGAGCCCGGGTTGATGTAGGTCTTGCCGTACATCCTGTCGATCTCCTGATGGTGGCTGTGGCCCCCAAGCAGATAAGGATAGGCCAAAGCCTCCATGACCTTCTCCTTCAGGCCCGGCTCCTCATGGACATTGCCCCGCACCCGGCCAGGCGTGCCGTGGCAGAGGTACAGGGCAGGGCAGCCCTCCAGGCACAGCTCCCCCTCCGTGGGGAGCGATGCGAAAAAATCCAGGTCCGTCTCCGTCATGCGCTGCAGCGTATAGAACAGCGTGCCGTTGGCGGAGGAGGGCTTCCAGCCTTCCCTGTTGTCCTTATTGTTCAGTAGATAGTCCTCCCTGTTGCCCCGCAGCATCCAGCATTCATAGCGCCTGCGCATCCCGTACAGAAGCGCCATGGTGCGCTCCGGGTAGGGGCTGTCCGTCACATAGTCCCCCAGACAGATGATGCCCTCCACCGGGTGTCCGGCGATGTATTGCAGAAAGGCCTCCAGAGCCTTGTAGTTTCCATGGATGTCGCTGATCAGCGCGATTCTCTTCATAGCAATCTCCTTTATCCGATTCCGCGGATATCTATTTGGCAGGCTCATGCAGCGTGCCATCTGCGGAATCCCTTCCCGGCCTACGCTTTCCCACGAAGCCTGCGCATGGCCCCACACAGAATCCTGTCCCGGCCTTCCGGGGCAGCACGGCGCGTCAGGTGCCGTCTTCCCCCAAAATCTCCTCCGCCAGCTTCCTCGCCCCCGCATAGTAATAATCGAACACCTGGTCCCTGGCCCGGGATGCGTCCAGCAGGTCGCTCTCGATGAATTCCACATACTCGTTGAGCACCGCCAGCCGGACGTCCGCCAGATACCGCTCATGGGGAGGCTTATGCTCCAGCAGCTCATATGTCCTTTCCACGAACAGCTCCTTATGGGCCCGGGTCATATAAAAAGGGAATGTCCGCCTGTCCTCGGTGCCGTGGGCAATCATTCTGGCGATGTCCAGGGAATAGGGCATGATGCCGCCGAAGGCCCAGTCCACCAGCGTCACCTTCCCGTCCCGGAAGATAGCGTTGAACTGCAGGAAGTCCCCATTGGAGAGCGTCCTTGGGCAGGTGAGCTGGCGCTCCAGGAAACGGTCATAGGCCTCCTTCAGGACCGGCTCCCCCTTCAGGCATTCCGCCCTTTTATTGATCCGCTTCCAGTAGCGCCCAAAACGGTCGTCCCGTTTCTTCCGAACGAACGCCTCCTCGTCCTCCTGCCAGTAGCGGTTGGCGATACGGCTGATGCTCTCCGCGCAGGGAAGCGCCATGTCCGATGTGTAGTCCCGCAGGTCTGTCCCCGGCACATACTCGATCAGGATCCACCGCTTCCCGCCCCACCGGGCGCTGCCGAAATAATCCGGAGCCGGAAGCCCCTGGCCCTTCAGGAAACGCTCATACACGCCGATTTCCGCCTCATCGGATTTCTTCAGCACATAGCATTTCCCTTCTGTCGTTATCTTATATACGTTGTAGCGGTTGACCTCGCCCTCTCCGTCATCGCAGAATCGCTCTGCCAGAATGTCCGTATTTTCTGTCTCCGGGACATCCGTGCTTTCTTCCGCGCGGCTTTCTGAATCCGTTTCCCGAATCTGCCCCAAGAGGAAGGCTGCCCCGTCCGCATCCGTGGCGTCCGCCTTCCGGATCGGTTCACGGACATCCGAAGTCCGGCCATAGGCATCCTGAGTCGGACCGATCTCCCGAATCCGGCTCGAAACGGCTTCTCCGGCACCCGGTTCCAGAATCTCTCTTACCAGCCGCCCGAAGGGAATCTTCCCCGGCGCCACCTTCTCTGTATACAATCCCCGCATGGCACTCTCCTCCCAGTCCTCCACTCCCGTCAGGAACCGCCGCTTTTTTCAAATACCCCGTTGCTTGCAGCGGGGTATTTGATTGCACACTTTTTTGCTTCCCTCGTCCTGTCCTTGATTGGAATCTATTGTATCAGCATTCCTACATTTTATCAATGCTTTTCGGCACCCCGCCCGGGCGCGGCGTCTCCGTGCCGGATCCGGTATCCCTCAGACCACATGGGCCTCCTGAATCAGGATTGGCCCCCCGCTCTCTCCGGCGAGCTCCGTCAGCCTGGGCGTAAAGCCGCTCCTGCTGAATACGCCGTAGACAACCCCATAGCCGGGAAAGGCGCTGCGTATCTCCCGGGAGACGGCCACCTTCTCCTTCAGGGCAAAATACACAGGGGCGTCCACAGGCTTTTTATGGTACTTGCATTCCCCGGCGAATATCCTCCTGTTCCGATGGTCCACAGCCATGACGTCAATCTGGGTGTCGTTGTCATAGTCGTTGCTCCAGTAGGAGCCGATGCGGGAGGGCAGGAAATCCACCTCTCCCTTCCGGCAGAGGCTGGCAAAGATTTCTCTACAGATGTCCTCATAGGCAAATGCCGCGAATCGCTCCACGAAGTCCTTGTCCAGCTCGTCCAGGACAATCTGCCTGTTGTCCAGCTCCAGCTCCCCCTTATAGGGATAGACATAGCGGAACCAGAACCGCAGGAAGCCGTCGGCAATGAAATACAGTCCCTTCCTGGACTTTTCCGGATTCTTCTCCGTGACCGGCGTCTGCTTTTCGATGAACCCCAAATCCGCCAGGGTGGCCAGATAGGGCGTCAGCGCGGACGTCTCCTGCCCCAGCACGCCGGCCAGCTTCCCCAGCTTGTGGCTGCCGTCGGCGATGGCCTTGATGATGGAGAAATAATTCACCGCTGCCATGGACTCGCTCTTCAGCAGAAAGTAAGGTTCCTCATAGAGAAAGCCGTTCTTCGACAGGACCGTGTCCATGAGCTGCCTCCGCAGTCCCTGCCCATCCTGAAAGAATTCCAGATATTTGGGGACGCCGCCGGTGACGGAATACTGCTCCACCGCCTCCGAAAAGGTCAGATCCTGCGCCGCATAAACCTCCGTAAAAGGCAGGGGCACCAGGCGGATCTGCGCCGTCCGCCGCCCATACAGGGGGCTGTCGTAGGAAAGGGCGTGCTTTTGCATCATGCCCATCAGGGAGCCGCAGAGGATCACCATGACTGCGCTGTCCTTCAGCAGCTCGTCCCATGCGTTCTGCAGGATGGAGGGGAATGCCGGGTTCGCCCTGACCAGGTAGGGAAATTCATCCAGCACCAGGACCTTCTTCTCCTTCGGCCTGTACTCGGCTATCACCTGGAACAGATCCAGCCAGTCGCCGAAGGCCGCCTTCTGCAGCAGGCTGTTCCCGGTGGCCCGCGCTACCACGCCGGCCAGCCGCTTCATGCTCTGGCCCTCCAGCTCCTCCGTGGCGAGGAAATAAAAGGCCCTCTTCCCTTTCAGGAACTCCTTGATCAGTGTGGTCTTGCCCACCCTCCGCCGCCCGTAGATTACCACGAAGCTGCCGTCCCGGCTGTATTCCTCGTTCAGTTTCGCCAATTCGGCCTGTCTGCCTATGAATTGCATATCTCTACCTCCCTGGGCTCTATGGCCTACAGATTATGGTGTTTAGATAATTTATTTTATGATAAACATATT
>CAMQOJ010000324.1 GCA_947003375.1 uncultured Lachnospiraceae bacterium | reverse complement strand
ATGTGAACCTGAAATTCAAGATTGGGGAAAAGCTGGCCATCGTTGGCAGAAACGGCAGCGGCAAGACCACTTTCATCAAGCTCATGTGCCGCCTCTACGACCCTACGGAAGGGACGATTCTCCTAAACGGCGTGGATATCAGGAAGTACGATTACGACGAATATATGTCCATCTTCTCCATCGTGTTCCAGGACTTCCGGCTCTTCGGCTTCCGGCTGGGGGAGAACGTGGCCGCGGGCTCCTCCTATGACCCGCAGCGGGCTGCCCATTGCCTGGAGCAGGCCGGCTTTGGAGAGCGCCTGGCGGCCATGCCGGAGGGCACGGACACCTTCCTTTATAAGGAGTTCGACAAGACCGGCATCGAGATATCCGGCGGGGAAGCACAGAAAATCGCCCTGGCCAGGGCCCTGTACAAGGACGCGCCCTTCCTCATCTTAGACGAGCCCACCTCCGCCTTAGACCCTGTGTCGGAATACGAGGTATACAGCAGCTTCAACGAGATCGCCGGGGACAAGACCACCATCTACATCAGCCACCGCCTGGCATCCTGCCGCTTCTGCGACAAGATTGCCGTGTTCGACAGCGGAGGGATTGTGCAGACCGGCAGCCACGGGACATTGATTTCCGACGAGGGCGGCATCTACCATGCGCTGTGGCATGCCCAGGCGCAGTACTATACGGAGGAAGCGGGAAAACCATAAACGCGAAACAATAGAGTCCTCATTGCGTGGGTCTTCTTTAACCACAAGCTATCCCGAAGCCGCAATTATATGCAAAATTCCCCCGGTTCAGGCCCCCAGCCTACGGCAGGCCCTCCGGTAGAAGAAAAGGGACATCCCCGTAGCGATGGTCCAGCCCACAGGCCAGGAGCACCATATGCCCAGGGCGGAGCCTGTCCAGCCGGACAGGAGGAAGGACAAGACCACCCGCAGGATCAAGTCCGTGAACGTGGCGACCATGAACTGCCCCATGGCGCTGGTGCCCCGCAGGATTCCGTCCGCCACCAGCTTCACAGACACCACAAAGTAGAACGGAGACAGGATCCACAAAAACTCCCTGCCCGTCTGCAATGCCGTCTGCGAGCTCCTGTCCATGAAAAGCAGCAGCAGATACCTGCCGAACGCCACATAGGCAATGCAGAAGGGCACGCACAGGCACCACACCAGCCGCCAGCCTGCCCGGAACCCCTCCCTGATCCGCCCGAACCTTGCGGCCCCCAGGTTCTGGGCCGCGAAATTGGATATCCCGTTGCCGATGGTGGTAAAGGAGGTGATCACCAGGTTGTTCAGCTTCACCGCCGCGGAATATCCGGCGGCCACGCTGACCCCGAAGCTGTTGATCCGGCCCTGGATCAGCATGTTCCCCACCGAGATGAAGGACTGCTGCAGGATGCTGGGGATGGCCACTACGGCTATCTTTCCCAGCAGGCTCCAGGAGAAGACCGTAACCTTCCCTTCCGTCCGGATGTCCCGCAGCCTCTTCAGCACCAGAGCCAACGACAGGATGCAGCTTGCCCCCTGGCAGAGGAATGTGGCCCAGGCCACGCCTGCGATGCCCATGGAGAATCCCTTCACGAAGAGGATGTCGATCAGGATATTGGCCGTGGAGGACAGGGCCAGGAAGAGGAAGGGCGTCCTGGAGTCCCCCAGGGCCGAGAAGATGCCCGTGGCGATATTGTAAAAGAACAGGAAGGGCAGCCCCCAGATATAGATGTCCAGGTACAGGGCGGAATCCGCCATGACCTCCGGCTGGGTCTTCATCAGCCGCAGCAATGTGTCGCAGGAGGCGAGGCCCCCAAGCATCAGCGCGGCGCAGAGGACGCCGCTGGCAATCAGCGCCGTATAGACCGAGGATTTCATGGTCCTGTAGTCCTTCGCCCCGAAGAGCTGGGATACGATGACAGAGCATCCGATATTGCAGCCGAAGGCAAAGGCGATGAAGATGAGGGTGATGTTGTAGCTGTTCCCCACCGCCGCCAAGGCGCCCTCTCCGATAAACTTCCCTGCTACCAAAGAATCCGCTATGTTGTAAAGCTGCTGGAACACGATGCTGCCGAACATGGGCAGGCAGAATGCCCACAGCACCTTCCGGGGATTCCCCTGTGTCAAATCCTTGTTCATGACTTTACCCTTCCTTTCCGTTTCTCAATCCTCTTTACATTTTCCCGGAAACCTATTATACTACGGAAGAAAGGATACGAAAAATATATCTATCATATATGAGGTATATCAATCAGATATGGATATCGACTTCGAATATTTCAAAATCTTCTACTATGTGGCCAAATACGGGAATATCACCAAAGCCGCGGCTGCCCTGGGGAACAGTCAGCCCAATGTGACCCGGGTGATGAAGCTTTTGGAGGCGCAGCTGGGCTGCCGGCTGTTCCTGCGGGAGGCCAGGGGTGTCAGCCTGACGGAGGAGGGCGAGCTGCTGTATTCCCATGTGGAAATCGCCTACCGGCACCTGTGGAGCGCCCAGACCGAACTCCGCGGCCGGGATTCCCTCCGAAGCGGCACGGTGGAGATCGGCGCCACGGAGACGGCGCTGCACCTGTTCCTGCTGGACGCGCTCCAGGATTTCAGGCGCAGGCATCCCGCCGTCAGAATCAAAATCCACAACCACACCACCCCGGAGATCATAAAGCGCCTCACCGACGGAAAGCTGGATTTCGCCGTGGTCACCACGCCCTATGCCATGCCGCATTCGGTTCGCAGTGAGAAAATATTTGATTTTACAGAGATACTGGCAGGCGGTCCAGAGTATAGGAGCCTGTCCAGGACAACTTCCACGCTGGGCGGGCTCCAAAGCTGCCCCTGGATCGGGCTGGGCAGGGGAACCGCCACCTATGATTCCTATCGGGACTTCTTCGCGGCTCAGGGACTGGATATGGAGCTCGACATGGAGGTGGCCACCTCCGACCTGATGCTGCCGCTCCTTCTGGGCAATCTGGGCATCGGCTTCGTGCCGGAACAGACCGCTCTGCCCCTGATAAAGGATAAAAGGCTGGTGCAGATACCCCTGGACTGCGCCCTTCCCAGGCGGGCCATAGAGATCGTCTCCGGCAGCGGGCATGGGATGGGGCTTGCGGCGGACGCCTTCTGCAGATACCTCAGAGACCGGTGGAGCCCGGAATCCTCCCACGGAAAAGAGCCACTCGTTCCGAATGGCCCCTGACGCGCTTCTACGCCATGCTGTTCTGCTGGTGCAGGTATTTCTCTTTCGTGGCGAGCCCTCCCCTGATATGGCGCTCGGACTTGTTCAGGTCCAGCACCTTCCTGGCCTCTGTGGCCAGAGCGGGATTGACCTGCATGAGACGCTCGGTCACGTCCTTATGTATGGTTGTGACGATTTGGAACGGTATTTTCTCTCACATAACCATCCTCAATCAAGACGGCTTCTTCCAAGCCCAAATCCCCTAACAGGCTAAGATAGATGTCTACATTTCCCTCCTTGTCCACTTCGATTTTCTGGATGATCCGCTTCAGCTGGATATTGGTCATCTCATGTACATCCGTGATGTCTTCTATTTCTTTGAAAGTGCCGTTCAGGATATGCTCCAGCTGCTCCCCCTTTGTCAGATTATAGGAAACCATCTTCAGTTCATTCTCCAGATGTTCAATCTCTTTTCGGGCTCCTCCAATCTGAATGTTCAGTTCCTCACGGCTGATTAAATCATCGGCATACATGTCCATATATTTCTGCCTGGTATTTTTCAGCTTCGCCAGCTTCGTGTTCAGTTCCTTCTCATAGTCCAGATTTTCGTCCTTTGCCCTGTAAACTTTTTGGAACTGGTTGACTACACGACTGATGACAGATTTCTTCTCCTTTATCAGGTTGGCAAAATATTCCTGTAGCACTTCAATCAATTCCTCTTCATCCACCGTTACCGCATTGGGACAATTATCCGCTCCACGTCCATTATGTCCGGAGCATACCCAGCGGACATAGGTATTCTTGTAAGTGCGCACAGTGCGCCGGAAGGACCACCCACATTCTTTGCATTTAATTATGGTAGAAAACAGATACTTGTTGCTCTGGCGTTCTTTATCCACTTTGAAAGCCCTCCCCCGGTTATGCATAATCTGCTGCGCCTGCTCAAAAGCTTCTGGCTCGATGATTCGCAAATCAGGACGTTCCACTACCATCCATTCTTCCGCATCCTTCTCTGTCCGCTGTCCAGTAAGGAAATCCGTCACCTCCTGCTTTCCGTTGATAATCTTTCCGGTATAAATCTCGTTGGTCAGGATACGGCAGACGGCATTCTGGCTCCACTGACAGTTCCTCTTGGTACGGAGCCCTCTTTCATTCAGGAAGATGGATATCTTGGCTGCTCCAAAGCCATCCTGAGTATACCACTGATAAATCCGGCGCACCGTTTCTGCTTCTGCCTCGTTGACAGTGAGATTGAAGTAATCCCCTTTGGTCTTATCATAGCCATAGACAATGTTTGGCACACGGCCTTTCTCTGCGTTCATCTTCTTACCGAACTTCACGCGCTTGGAGGTATTCGCGCTTTCCTCCTGAGCCAGCGCACCAAAGATGGTCAGTACAAACTCACTGTTTCCCATACTGGTCATATTGGCTGTCAGGAACTGGGTCTCTATCCCCAATGCTTTCAACCTGCGGATGTTCTGCAGCAAATCTACCGTGTTCCTGGCAAAGCGGGAAATGTCCTTGACTACCACCATATCAAAAAGATGCCGCTCCGCATCTGCCATCATATGCAGGAATTCCCTACGGTTCTTAATCTTGGTGCCAGAGATTCCTTCATCGGCATAGAGGCGCACCAGGATATCACCGGTACGCTGGGTATATTCTACGAAAAATTCCTTTTGAGCCTCCAGACTATTGAGCTGGTCTGATTTATCCGTGGAAACCCTACAATAGGCAGCTATGTTCATGGCAAAACCTTTCCTTCACAATCAAGTCGTTCAAATACATCTTTATCTTATCATGGGACGCAAGGATATTCAATAGCAAATTCACATTCGTATGAATGCTAAAAAACGAAAAGAATCTAGAAAATGCCTTCCAGAATTTCCACAAGCCAAAAGGCACCCCATATTACGTAGGGTGCCCTTCACAGCAGTTTGTCTCCTCATGGGTTTTAGGATACGTCCCGACAGCTTCCCGTATCGCTGCCTCGACTTTTCTTGCATTTACCTCCATGAAGACCTTCAATATGTAGTCGGCGGTCTCTGCCGCTGTGTTTGGATCTGTCTCTTATACACATCTGACGCTGCCGACGAAGAGACTCGTGTA
>CAMQOJ010000323.1 GCA_947003375.1 uncultured Lachnospiraceae bacterium | reverse complement strand
GGCGGCGGTTTATGTCTGTACACATTTTTTAAAATTTTCATAAACCCCTATGAAAATGGAATTTTTTCGGTTATAATATAAAACGATTGGAAATATGTTATTTATTTGGAGCCGGGAATCCGTTGGGAGATAGAAAGGGGCAGCAGTATGCAGTGTACGGATATTGGAATCGATTTGGGTACAGCCAGCATTTTAGTATACATCAGAGGAAAGGGCGTTGTGTTGAAGGAGCCCTCGGTGGTGGCCTTTGACAGGGACACCCAGAAGATCAAGGCCATCGGAGAGGACGCCAGGCTCATGCTGGGCAGGACGCCCGGGAACATCGTGGCCGTCAGGCCCCTGCGCCAGGGGGTCATCTCGGACTATACCGTGACCGAGAAGATGATGAAGTATTTCATCCAGAAAGCGCTGGGCAGGAGATCCTTCCGGAAGCCCCGCATCGCCGTGTGCGTCCCCAGCGGCGTCACGGAGGTGGAGAAGAAGGCTGTGGAAGACGCCACTTACCAGGCAGGGGCCCGGGACGTGGACATCATTGAGGAGCCTATCGCTGCCGCCATCGGCGCTGGGATAGACATCGCCAAGCCCTGCGGGAACATGATCGTGGACATCGGCGGCGGCACTTCCGACATTGCTGTCATTTCTCTGGGCGGCACGGTGGTCAGCGCCTCCATCAAGGTGGCCGGGGATGATTTCGACGAAGCAATCGTCCGCTATATGCGCAAGAAACATAATCTGCTGATCGGCGAGCGGACAGCGGAGGATCTGAAGATCAAGATCGGCTCCGCCTACAAGCGGCCGGAGGTGGACTACATGGACGTCAGGGGCCGGAACCTGGTCACAGGCCTGCCCAAGACGGTGAAGGTATCCTCTGAGGAGACCGAGGAAGCCCTCCGGGAGACCACTTCCCAGGTTGTGGAGACCATCCACAGCGTGCTGGAGAAGACACCGCCCGAGCTGGCGGCGGACATCGCGGACAGGGGCATCGTGCTCACAGGCGGCGGAAGCCTCCTGCGGGGACTGGAGGAACTGATTTCCTCCAAGACGGGCATCAACACCATCACCGCCGAGGATCCCATGACGGCGGTGGCAGTGGGGACCGGGAAATATGTGGAATTCCTCTCAGGCTACAATGACAGATAGGAACAGATTCAGGATAAAAGGCATCAGGAGGCAGCAAATCATATGCTAAAAGGTTTATACACGGCTTATACCGCCATGGTCAACGAACAGCACAGGATGGACACCATGACCAACAACCTGGCCAACGCGTCCACGGTGGGATTCAAGAAGGAGGGAGCCACCAGCCAGTGCTTTTCGGATGTGCTCACGGTGAAGATCAAAGACCGCTCGGACGGCCATCACGCCTACGCCGAGCACATCGGCAGGAACAATCCCGGCGTGAAGATCGGGGAGAACTATACGGACTACACCCAGGGCTCCTACCGCGTCACGGGCAATACCTATGACCTGGCCATAGACGGGGACGGCTTCTTCGCCATCGAGTTCACCAACAAGGCGGGAGAGACATCCACCATGTACACCCGGGCCGGCCAGTTCACCCTGAACAAGGAAGGGTATCTGGTGAACGAGGACGGCGATTATGTGCTGGACAATCAGAGCCGCCGGATACGGCTGAACACCCTGCTGGATTCTAAAATAGACGAGGACGGGACCATATACCAGAACGATACGGCGGTGGCCAGGATCGGCCTTACCGATTTCGAGGATTACGATTATCTGGAGAAATACGGCGAGACCTATTACAGGCCCATAGAGGGTGCCAGGACCACCCAGGCCAACGCGGTGATCAACTCAGGCTACCTGGAGATGTCCAATGTGCAGGTGGTGTCCGAGATGGTGAACCTGATCGCCATCACCCGGAACTATGAGAGCAGCCAGAAGATCATCCAGACCTATGACGGTTCCCTGGAAATCGCAGCCACCCAGTTGGGAAGGGTCTAATATAGGAAGGACTGCTGTCGGCATACACGGAGAGGGATAGGGAGGAAAGCTATGACAGATAGACAGATGCAGTTTATTGCCTGGCTTATAACCACCGCGACAGACAAATGTCAGACACTGGAAGAGGTCAGGGAAATGAACAGGGAAATCCGCGAACATTCCGCCGGATGGAAGCCGGAGGGAGAGAACGGGAAGGATAAGGCTGATTGAATCGGCCGGGGATTTGAAAGGAAGGAAACAGCACTATGGTACGTAGTTTATGGACAGCGGCAACCGGTATGATTGCCCAGCAGACGAATCTCGACACCATCGCCAACAACCTGGCCAACGTGAACACCCAGGGCTATAAGACCCATGTGAACGAGTTCAAGACACTGTTGTATCAGAACCTGCAGACCAGGACCACCACGGCCAACGGGGAGCAGAAGCCCACCAGCGCGCAGGTAGGACTGGGCGTGCGCAACTCCGCCATCACCACCATTTTCAGGCAGGGAAACGCAATGGCTTCGGACAGCGATACCGCATTCATGATAGACGGCAAGGGCTTCTTTGCGGTGCGGGGAGCGGACGGCAATACCTACTATACCCGCAACGGCAATTTCCAATTCACCTTGGCCACCAACGGCAACATGCTGGCCAATGAGGACGGGCTCCCGGTGATGGATACCAACGGACGGCCCATCATCCTGAACCAGAACTACATAGTCACCAACATTACGGTGAACTCTGACGGGGAGCTGTGCTATCCGGACGCAAAGAACAATCCCCAGCCCATGGGGATCCGCATCGGGCTGTACCAGTTCAACAATCCCAACGGCCTGAACAAGCTGGCGAACACCCTGTATGAGCAGTCCGCGGCCAGCGGCCAGCCGATCAATGAGGCCACCAGCACGGCGGTGGAGAAGAGCAAGGTCATCCAGAATTATCTGGAGGGCTCCAACGTGCAGGTAGTGGACGAGATGGTGAGCATGATCGTGGCGCAGCGGGCCTATGAGCTGAACTCCAAGGCCATCACCACTTCCGACGAGATGCTGCAGCAGGCCAACAACTTACGCAGGTAGGAGGTAATTGAATAATGGATTTCAGCAATATAACCGGCATGTACGCCGACACCTACGCCAACGCTGCCAACCAGCGGGCGGCGGGGCTGCAGGATAAGCTCAAGGGCGCGGACTACGCGAAGGCGACGGACGCGGAGCTGATGGATGCCTGCAAGCAGTTCGAGGCCTACTTCATCGAGCAGATGTACAAGGGCATGATGAAGACCATCCCCACCAATGAGAACAACTCCAACTACACGGCTACCATGATGGACTACTACAAGGATCAGATGGTGCAGGCCGTGGCGGAGGAGACCACGAACCAGAACGGCGGCTTCGGCCTGGCGCAGATGCTGTACGATCAGATGAAGCGCAATTTCACTACCACAGAGATCCCCCAGACCCCGGATGAGTCCGCCGCAGAAGGCATGGCCGCCGCGGGGGTGGATCTGTAATCAGGATAAATGAGACAGAACATACATTCAGGACAAGGCTGCTTGCGTGGAGAGGCAGCCTTGTTCTGATATATGAGAATGCGGGGATACCGGATGGAGACGGTCAACGGATATGTAGAGCATATCATCTTTCAGAATAATGAGAACGGCTATACTGTCATGAACCTGATGACAGAGGGCAGCGAGGTCATCTGCGTGGGGATGGGCAAGGGCCTGACCCAGGGGGAGAACATTCAGGTGCAGGGGGAGTATGTGGAGCACCCGGTGTATGGGACCCAGCTTAAGATGGCCAGCTTCCAGGTGGTGGTGCCGAAGGACAGCCTGGGCATGGAGCGGTATCTGGGCTCCGGGGCCATCAAGGGCATAGGTCCCTCCCTGGCCGCCAGGATCGTGCGGCAGTTCGGGGACGATACCTTCCGGATCATCGAGGAGGAGCCGGAGCGGCTGGCCGAGGTGAAGGGCGTGAGCCAGCGCAAGGCCAGGGACATCGCCGTGCAGATGGAGGAGAAAAGGGATCTGCGCGACGCGCTGGTGTTCCTCCAGCAGTACGGCATCTCCAACACGCTGGCCGTGAAGATATACGAGACCTACGGTAGCGGCCTCTACGGCGTCATGAAGGAGAATCCCTACCGCCTGGCGGAGGATATCCATGGAATCGGCTTCAAGCTGGCGGATGAGCTGGCGGCCAAGATAGGCATCCACACCGACTCCGACTACCGGATCAGGAGCGGCATCTTCTACACCCTGATGCAGACCGTGGGGGAGGGGCACTGCTATTTTCCCATGGAGGCCCTGCTGGAGCGGGCGGAGCGTCTGCTGGGCGTGGCAAGGGAATACATCCGCCCCCAGATGGACAATCTGATGATGGACAAAAAGCTGGTGATAAAGGGGGATCAGGTCTTCGCCACCTCCTATTACTATGCGGAGCTGAATTGCGCCCGGATGCTGCAGGAGCTGAATATTTCCATGATGCCCGGGCAGGAGGAGAGCAGCGGGGATTCCCGGGAGGAGGGCGGGAGGTTTGCCGACAATGCCGACTTCGGGAGCGGCGGGGACTTCGGCCTGGGTGCGGAGGCCATGGGAAAGCTGGGGGCGCTGGCGGAGAGCCTGCATATGGAGCTGGACCGGCTTCAGTTCCGGGCTGTGGCGGAATCCATCCGCAACGGCCTGTTCCTGCTGTCCGGCGGCCCCGGAACGGGCAAGACCACCACGATCAACATGGTGATACGCTATTTCGAGGCGGAGGGGCTGGACATCCTCCTGGCCGCGCCCACAGGCCGTGCGGCCAAGCGCATGACCGAGGCCACAGGCTTTGAGGCCAGGACCATCCATCGGATGCTGGAGCTGAACAGCGCGCTGTCGGACGAGGACACGAAGAAGGTAAGGTTCGAGCGCAACGAGGAGAACCCCCTGGAGGCGGATGTGGTCATCATAGACGAAATGTCCATGGTGGACATCCAGCTGTTCCAGGCGCTGCTGAAGGCCGTGGCCCCGGGGACCAGGCTGGTGCTGGTGGGGGACGTGGACCAGCTGCCCAGCGTGGGGCCGGGACAGGTGCTGCGGGACCTCATCCGCAGCAGGTGCTTTCCCATGGTGGAACTGAAGAGGATCTTCCGGCAGGCGGAGGAGAGCGACATCATCGTGAACGCCCACCGGATCAACAACGGGGAGCAGATCGCTCTGGACAACAAGTCCAGGGACTTCTTCCTCCTGGAGAGAAATGACATAAATGTCATATATAAGCATATGATACAATTGATACAGGAGAAGCTGCCCCGGTATGTGACTGTCTCTTATACACATCTCCGAGCCCACGAGACAGATGAGGATCTCG
>CAMQOJ010000322.1 GCA_947003375.1 uncultured Lachnospiraceae bacterium | reverse complement strand
TACACGAGTCTCTTCGTCGGCAGCGTCAGATGTGTATAAGAGACAGGGTGTCGAAGCGCCCTAATTTGGTCTTGATCGTGGCGCGCTGGTTCAGCTCCCCGATGATGGTATTCTTTCCGGCCTCGATGCCGCTGTTCAGCTCCTCTATCCTGGTCTGGATCTCCTCCAGCTTCGCCTTGGCGGCATCGGCCAGGGCAGTGATCTCCTGCACCTTCGCGTCCGTGTCCCCCTTTTCGGAGAGCAGAGCCTCCCTGTCCTGCACTCTTGCGGCGATGTCCTCCTCCAGGGCGTTTCGCCTGTTGTTCAGATGGGCCTCGCTGCCCCTGGCGGAGTTGATCTGCTCCTTCAGCACGTTCATCTCGCCCTCCAGCTTCCCTCTGGTAAGGCCTGCGTCCGTGACGGTGCTGCGTGCTTCCTCAATGGACTGTTCGAGCTTCTCCAGGACCTCTGCGACACGCTCGTATTCCTCCCGGATGCCCTCGTAGTTTTGGCTGGTCTCGGCCAGGTCCCTTGCGGCCAGGGAACGCTTCTCCTCCACGTCCCCCAACTGCTCCCGCAGACGGGCGTTCTCCAGCAGGAACACATTCACGTCGAAGCGCTTCAGCTCCTCCCTTTTGCGCAGATACTGCCTGGCCGTCTCGGACTGGCGCTCCAGGGGGCCCAATTGCTTCTCCAGCTCCGACAGGATGTCGTTGACGCGGACCAGGTTCTGCTTCTCGTTCTCCAGCTTGGTCTGGGCCGCGGCCTTTCTGCGCTTGAACTTCACGATCCCGGCGGCCTCGTCGAAGAGCTCCCTGCGCTCCTCCGGCTTGCCGCTCAGGATCTTCTCGATCTGCCCCTGGCCGATGATGGAGGAGCCCTCCTTGCCGATGCCGGTGTCGTAGAACAGCTCGTTCACGTCCTTCAATCTGCAGGAGCTGCCGTTGATCAGATATTCACTTTCTCCGGAACGGTAGATGCGCCTTGCCACCGTCACCTCGTCAAAGCTGGTGGCCAGCTGGTGGTCCGTATTGTCCAGCGTGATGGCCACATAGGCGTAGCTTAACGGCTTCCTGTTCTCTGTGCCCGAGAAAATGACATCCTGCATGCTGGCGCCGCGCAATTGCTTCACCCGCTGCTCTCCCAGGACCCAGCGCACCGCATCGGCCACATTGCTCTTCCCGCTGCCGTTGGGCCCTACGATTCCCGTGATTCCGTTGTGGAACTGGAAATTGATTTTGTTCGCAAAGGACTTAAAGCCCTGCACCTCTATGTTCTTTAAATACATCCTCTATCCCTCAAAAGCAATAAAGCTCTGTACGCGGCCTGCTGCTCCGCCGCCTTTTTCGTCTTTCCTTCCCCTGTGCCCAGGCTCTTGCCATCCATGTTCACCGACACGCGGAACAGCTTGTCGTGCTCCGGCCCGCTCTCCTCCAGCAGCTCATAGTTGAACTCCCGCTTCAGCTTCCCCTGGATCGCCTCCTGGAGATTGCTCTTGCTGTCGTAGAAGAGCTGCTTGTCCTCCAGGTCAGAGAGCACGAAGCGATTGATGAATTCTTTTGCCCGCTCCATCCCCCCGTCCAGGAAAATAGCTCCGATCACGGCCTCCATGGCGTCGGAGACGATGCTGTCGCGGCCTCTCCCGCCGGTGTTCTCCTCCCCCTTCCCCAGCAGCATGAACCTGCCCAGCTCCAGATCCTTTGCGCAGAAGGCGAGGGATGGTTCGCAGACCATTGATGCGCGCTTTTTCGTCAATTCCCCTTCGCTCATCTTTGGGTTCTCCCGGAACAGGAATTCGCTGGCGACCAGCTCCAGCACCGCGTCCCCCAGAAACTCCAGCCGCTCATAGTTCTGGGCCCTGCGGATCTTCTGCTCATTGGTGAAGGAGCTGTGGGTCATGGCCTGCCGCAGCAGGCTCCTGTCCCGGAACCGGTATCCGATGCGCTCCTCCAGCACCTCCATGGTATATCCTTTTGTGTAATCTTCCAACATGTCTCATCCTCTTTTCCGGGCAAAAAACCGGAACATACAAGCAAATGAGCAGTCACGTAACGGACTGCTCTTGTAAAGTCCATATGGCCGGGTCTGTCTCAGCCCAGCATGCCTTTGATCAAATCCACTGCTTCCCTTACGGTATGAATCTTCTCTGCCTCCTCCGCGGGAATCTCGATGTCGAATTCCTCCTCGATGCCCATGACGATCTGGAACACATCCAGGGAATCGGCGCCCAGGTCGTCCACAAAGGTGGAGTCCATGCCGATCTCATCGGGATCCACGTTCAGCACATCCGCAATCACCTTTTTCAGCTTCTCGAATTCCATTGGGTTTCCTCCTTTCCTTAGTCCTCAAGGACCATCTGTTCCTTGATTTTCTGATTTATTTTCTGTTCCTTGAATGCAATGCATTGCAGGATAGAATTCTTGATTTCCACAGCTTTGCTGTTGCCGTGGGTCTTCACCACCAGGCCGTTCAGGCCCAGCAGCGGCGCGCCGCCGTAGGCCTCCGTATTGAAGTCCTTCAGGGTCTGCTTCAGGGCCGGCTTCACCAGCAGGGCCCCGATCTTGCTGCGCAGGTTCATCATCATGCCGGCTTTGATCTTCGCTATCAGAGCCCCGCTGACGCCCTCCAGCATCTTCAGCACCACATTGCCCGCAAAGGCCTCGCACACCAGCACGTCCGCGCCGCCCAGGGGAATATCCCTGGCCTCCACGTTGCCGATGAAATTGATCTCCGGGCAGCTCTTCAGCAGCGGATAGGTCTCCCTGGTGAGGGCATTGCCCTTCTCCTCCTCGGTGCCGATGTTCACCAAGCCCACCCGGGGATTCTTCACGCCGATGACGCTCTCCATGTAGATGCTGCCCATCTTGGCGAACTGCAATAGCTGGGAGGGCCTGGCATCCACATTGGCCCCGCAGTCCAGCAGCAGGCTCACGCCGTTCATATGGGGGATGACGGGCGCAAGGGGCGGGCGCTCCACGCCCTTGATGCGGCCCACGATGACCTGTCCGCCCACCAGGACGGCTCCGGTGCTCCCCGCGGAGACCAGCGCGTCGCATTTCCCTTCCTTCACCAGATACATGCACCTCACGATGGAGGAATCCTTCTTCTTGCGGATGGCCATCACGGGAGGCTCCCCGGTCTCTATGACCTCCTCCGCATGGACGATTTCCAGCTGCTCCGCGTTATAGGTATATTTCTTCAGCTCTTCCTTCAGCGCAGGCTCCCGCCCCGCCAGGAACACTTTCACCCGCCCGTCGGCATTTATGGCCTCTACAGCGCCCTTCACAGTCTCACAGGGCGCATTGTCGCCCCCCATAGCGTCTACCGCTACATTTACCATTTCCGCCATTGGATTCCCTCTCCGTATGAATGCTCTTCTTCATTATGAATGCACCTTTTCATTATCCTACTGCATTCCGAAATTTTTTACATCCGCGTACCCTTTTTATGATAATGTAATCTTATCTAAAAATCAAGGCTTTTTTGACAGGAATTTCTTCCGCAGGCATACATAAAAAGGGTATTCCGCAGAATACCCTTACATGCCGTGCAAAATACCGGAAAGACTTCTCAGTCAACATTGACGACCTGCTTCTTGTTGTAAGAACCGCAAGCCTTGCAAACCCTGTGGGGCACCATAAGAGCGCCGCATCTGCTGCACTTTACCAGAGTCGCAGCTTTCATTTTCCAGTTTGCTCTTCTCTTATCCCTTCTGCTCTTGGAAGATTTATTCTTAGGACAAATCGACATCGTTACACCTCCTTATTCTTGAAGATATCTTGTATCACTGCCATGCGCGGATCCGGGACGAAGGTATCGCATCCGCAGTCCCTTTCATTCAGATTCTGTCCGCACACAGGGCATATGCCCTTACAATCGTCCTTGCACAGAATCTTCGCAGGCCAGTTAATCAAAATCTCATCGTGCACAAGAGCGTCCACATCCAACGAGAAGCCGTCCATAAAGCCAAAATCATCCGCCTCCTCCCCCTGTGCCTCAGGAGAAAGGATTGTCCGCTCAAATGCCAGCTCCAAAGCCACCGGCACCTCTGCCAGACATCTGTCGCAGGCCCCGCGAAGGCTCAGCTCCAGGCTTCCCCTCAGCACTGCCTTGTCCGCTCCCGCGTTGGAAACGGTAAGAGATACGGGAGATTTTGAAACGATGTCAAAGCTCTCCGTCCCGTTCTCGTAGCATGTCAGCTCCAGAGGGACTTCCCTGGCCAGCTCCATGCCTTCAGATGTCAACACATCAGATAAATTCACTAACATAACGACTCCTATGCAGATTTTCTTTCCACACACTGGTTCATTATACATAAAGGCGCTATGTTTGTCAATATGAAAATGAAGAAAAGCATCCAGAAAAAGCCAAAAATAAAATAAACAAAATCTCTATATCCGCTCAAATGCCTGCTTCAGATCCTCTATCAGCACATCCGCCCCTTCCAGGCCGCAGTGGATGCGGATCATGCTCCTGCCCTCCTCCCCCAGTCCCAGGAAGTCCAGCTCCTCCCCGGAGGCAGCGTACAGCGGGCACAGGGCCAGACTCTCGAAGCCGCCCCAGGAGCATCCGATCTCGAAGACCTTCAGGGAGTCCACCAGATTCTTGGCCTGCTCCGCCGTGCCCTTCACGATGAAGCTCATCAGTCCCGTGTGGCCTGTCTGCTGGGTCCCGATCAGCTCCGCCTGGGGGTGGGACGCAAGGCCGGAGTAGAATACCCGCGTCACCTTCGGATGGCTCTCCAGGAACTCCGCCACCGCCATGGCCGTCTGCTGGTGCCTCTCCACCCGCAGGTTCAGGGTGCGCAGGCCGCGGATAGCCAGCCACGCCTCCATGGGCCCGATGATGCCGCCGAACCAAGGCCTTATATTGCCCAGAAGCTCCCTCCCAAGGTCCTCATCCTTTACGGCCAGTATCCCGCCGATGATGTCGCTGTGGCCGCCGATGTATTTGGACATGGTATGCATCACGATGTCTATCCCCATGGTCAGGGGCTTCTGGTAGATCGGCGTGCAGTACGTATTGTCGATATAGGTCCTGATGCCATGCTCCTTCGCGATCTTCGCCACGCCCCGGATGTCCACCGCGCAGAAGACGAAGGTGGCGGGGCTCTCCAGGAGGATCATGTCCGTCTCGTCACGAATCAGTCCCTCCAGCTCCCCCAGATCCCTGCCGTCCCAGTAGGAGACGGTCATGTTCATCTTCGGGATAAAGTAGCCGTTCAGGATCCCCTTCACCGGGCCGTACACATCCCGCATGCAGATGATATGGCTCCCGGCCTTACAGACGGCCAGGATAGCCGCGGAGGTGGCCGCC
>CAMQOJ010000321.1 GCA_947003375.1 uncultured Lachnospiraceae bacterium | reverse complement strand
GCATTGATTGCGATGGTGGTGATTTCCTCCAATGTCATCAACTATATCCAGGAGAGTATGAAGAATCTGGGAGCCATGAAAGCCATCGGCTACAGGAGCGGTCAGATTGTGGCAGGGCTTCTGGTACAGTTCCTGGGAGTGGCGGTGGTCACTACGGCGGCTGGTATCGGCCTTTCCTACTGCCTGTTCCCGTCGGTGAACCAGATGATGATTGCCCAGACAGGGATTCCTTACAGGATGCGGTTCCAGCCCCTGTCCTGCGTGATGACAGTCGCTGCCTGCGGGGGAGCCGTGGCCCTGTCCGTGTGGCTTTCCTCCCGCAGGATACGAAAGATTGAGCCCATCGTGGCCCTGCGGCAGGGCGTCCTGCCCCATAGCTTCAAGCGCAATCATGTGGAGCTGGAGGGGACGCGGGCACCGCTGCAGCTGGCCCTTGCGCTGAAGACCTGCCTTTCCGGGATGAAGCAGAATGTCACAGTGGGCATCACCATGCTGGTGCTTTCGCTGGTGGTGGTGTTCTCGGTGCTGATGGTGGAGAACGTCATCGTGGACATGACGCCCTTTATCAACCTGATTGTAGGGGAGACGGCGGATGCCTGCGTAAATGTGAACCCCGGGGCGGAGGCGGCGCTTTTGCAGGCGGCGGAGGAAGACGGAAGCGTAGAAAAGATTTATCTGTACAGTTCCACGGAGGTGTGCCATGTGGGAGGCAGCGCCCTGATGGCTACCATGGCGGAGGACTTCTCCCAGGTGAACAACCAGGATGTATGCTATCAGGGGCGGTTTCCTCTGTATGACAACGAGGTGGCCATCGGGGCCAAGTATGCCAAAGAGCAGGAGTTAAGGATTGGGGACGAGATTGCCCTGACGGCGGAGGGGAAGGAGGTGGATTACCTGATTTGCGGCTTCACCCAGATTTCCAATAACCTGGGCAAGGACTGCCTGTTGACCCGGGAGGGCTTTGAGCGCATGGGGGCGTTCAACAACATGAGCTATTATGTCAACCTGGTACCGGGGGCGGACAACAAGGCTTTCCGAGAGAGGATGGAGGAGCGGCTGGGCAGCGATTTGAACATGACCATCGATATAGCGTCCGTGATAGAGGGCTCGGCCGGGGTCTATGTGTCCCTGATGGCCGTCATCGTGGTGGGAATCCTGGTGCTCGGCGTGGCTGTCATCGCATTCGTGCTCTATCTGCTGGTGAGGCTTTCTCTTGGCAGAAGGAAGCGTGACTATGGCATCATGAAGGCCCTTGGCTTTACCACAGGGCAGCTCGTCCTCCAGACTGCGGCCAGCTTCCTGCCGGCGGTGCTGCTTTCCACCGTGACAGGGATTGCGGTGAGCGCTGCAATCATCAACCCGGTGGTGGCGCTGTTCCTGGGCGGGATCGGCATCGTGAAGTGCACGTTTACCGTCCCTCTGGGATGGACTATCCTTTCGGGGGCGGGGCTGGTGCTCACAGCCTTTGGGCTGGCGTGCCTGTTGTCTCTGCGGATTCGGAAGATTGCGCCTGTGGCTCTGCTGGCGGGGGAATGAAATTAGAAATCAAATACCCCGCTGCAAGCAACGGGGTATCAAGCTTGCAACGCTGCAGAGCAGCGGGGTATTTGACCCTCGCGGCATTCGCCAACTGGCCGTGCAAGCACGGCCGCTTGGCTCATTGCTCGCGGGAATAAATAATGCTTGCAAATCTCCCTCTAATGTGTTAGAGTAGAAATATACTCTAATGGGTTAGAGGGAGGTGTTCTATTATGGAGATACCGAAGGTTTTTGAGAGCGAATATCGTTTCTGCCTGATTCTATGGGAGCATGAGCCGGTGCGCAGCAGCGACCTGGTGCGGCTGTGCAGGGAGCAGCTGGGGTGGAAGCCTACCACCACCTATACGGTGATCAAGAGGCTGTCGGAGCGGGGCGTGCTGAAGAATGAGGACAGTGTGGTCACGGCGCTGGTCAGCAAAGAGCAGGTGCAGGAAGCGGAAATCGATGAGCTGGTGGAGAAGAAGTTCGGCGGCTCCCTGCCGGCGTTCGTGGCGGCTTTCACAAGGCATGGGAGGATGACGGAGAAGGAGATCGACCAGGTACAGCGGATGATAGACCGCTTCCGAAAGGGGGATGGGCAATGAGGGATGTTTTTTGGGAAGTATTGAGCAGGAGCATAACAGCGGGATGGCTGGTGCTGGCCGTGGCGGCCTTGCGGCTGATTCTGAAGAGAGCGCCCAGGAGAGTGAGCGTGCTGCTCTGGGGCATGGTAGCCCTGCGGCTGCTGTGCCCGGTCTCCATCGAGAGCAGGTTCAGCCTGGTTCCCCAGGTTCAGGCCTTGACCCAGCGGCTGCTGGCGGAGGCGGGATTGGATCAATATGCCGGGACGGCCCTTTCGCCGGGAAATGTGTCTGGAAATCTGTCAGGAGACATGCCTGGAACCGTGCCTGGCATTGTGCCGGGAGACGCGGCTGGCACTGCGCCTGGAAAGGCGGCAGGAGAGGCCGGAGCGCCTGAGCCCGGAGCGGAGGGCGAGCCGTTTGGAATCGGGATGCTGTCCACAGACAGAAGGTTGTCCAGTGGCGGCCCTCTCCTGTTTGGAAAATGGAATATCATAGATGTTTTACCGATTGTATGGATGATTGGCGCAGTGTCCATGGGTCTGTATGCGCTGCTCGCCTATCTGCGGCTGCGGAAGCTGGTGAGCACGGCGGTGGTCATGCGGGACAATATCTTCCAGAGCGAAGCAGTGGACTCCCCCTTCGTGCTGGGGGTGGTCCGGCCCAGAATCTACATTCCTTTCCGGATAGAGGGGAGGAATCTGGTGCATGTGGTGATGCATGAGCAGGTGCATATCCTCAGAAGGGACTACTGGTGGAAGCCCCTGGGCTTCGTATTGCTGTCCGTGTACTGGTTCCACCCGCTGATGTGGCTGGCCTATATATTGCTGTGCCGGGACATCGAGCTGGCATGTGACGAGAGGTCGATCATGGGGCTGGACGACGGGCAGCGGGCGGACTATTCCCAGGCGCTGCTGGACTGCAGCGTCAGCCGCCGGAGCATCGCGGCCTGTCCTTTGGCTTTCGGGGAGACGGGGGTGAAGACGAGGGTGAAGTCGGTACTCGGCTATCGGAAGCCGGGGTTCTGGATCCTGGCGCTGGCGGTTGCGGCCTGCATTGTGGTTGCGGTGTGCTTCCTCACCGACCCTGCCCGGAATCCGGGCGGCCGGACTGCTCTTGCCTGGGCCAGGGGGTTTTCCGCGACGGAGGTGGAAGCGGCGGATCTGGTCGTCCTTCCCAGGTCTCCCGGCAAAGAGTTCAAGCACCTGTCTCAAAGGGAGATCGTGGCCATGACGGGCCTGTTCAGCCGGTGCGACGGCGAGTACCTGGAAGAGGAGGTGTACGTGGAGGGCGGCAGCACTTTCTTCTATTTCGCCATGAAGGACGGCACTGTGCACGAGATAGGGAATCTGGGGAATACCTATCTGGTCATCGACGGGAAGTATTATAAGGCGGATTACGAGTGGCTGGCTTCCTGGGAGGATGTTTTCCCGGAAGGGGACCAGGCGCTGCCGGAGGGATATCTCGAACAGCCCCAGCCGGGGCAGCCCCAGCGGGGGGCAGCCAGAGGCAGGGCAGGCCGCGGAGAACCGGCAGTGGGATGCCTCCTGGGCCGCTTTTGGCGCAGGGATGCCTGAGGATACCCCGCCTCTGGAGTTCAGCCTGGCAGCGGACTTCACATCCTGGGGGACTGACCTGACTTTGCATCCGGACGGTTCTTTTGAGGGGATTTATTATATGGACAAGGATTTCGCGGAGAAGTTATCTTCCTATGCCATGCCTCTGGCGCAGCCGGATTATGAGGCAGGGGTGGACGGGAAATATCCCAGGGGGACACGCTATTACTGCAAATTCAATGGAAAGTTTGACGAAATAACGAAGATAAACGAATATTCCTATTCCATGCGTCTGGCAGAGCTCCATTATGAGACGGAGGTGGGCAGGGAATGGATCGAGGATGGGACTCGCTATATCGGTGCGGAACCGGTCGGCCTGAAAGGAGAGACGTTCATGTTCTACCTGCCGGATACACCTATAGCAGAGTTGGATGAGACTTACGGATCCAAACCGCCGAATTTCTGGTCGTGGACTATGGGGCTGGTTGAGGAAATGTCCTGCTATGGAATCTACAATCTGGAGACAGGGCATGCGCTCTTCACTTCCGAGACGGAACAGTCCCAGTTGGGACAGGAAGGGCCTGTGCAGCCGGAGCCGGGCCAGGTGGACACTGTGGTCTATAAGGACGCCGATTTGGATCGGGACGGGGAGGCGGAAATCATCCGCGTCCGGGAGCTTACGGAGGGAAAGTCCTATATCCTGGAAGTGTTGAAACAGGACGGCACGGTACTGTGGAGCGAGGAGGCCGGGACGGCCCATACGGGATGGAACACCATTTTGCTGTGCCAGAGCGGCGGGGAAGATTACCTTATCCGCTATCACCCCAATCTTTCTCAGGGGATGGGCAGCTACACCTGCGAGCAATTTACCCTGGAGGGTGGTCAGGAGGCCCGGGAAAATTTCTGGGAGGCGGACTTCGAACTGGCTTCCGCCCTGCAGACCACCGGAAAGATGCGGGCCTTTGCGGAGGCCGCCAATGAATTTCTCAAAAACGGCACAGTGCTTTTGAGCACCTGGGAGGGGGAGCTGGTGATAGGCCCCAGGCCGGCATCGGAACTACAGACATTGTATCCCGTCAGGTTCGGCCAGGAGGATGGGGAGGGCTATCCGGCAGAGGATGTCTGGGCTGCTTTCGACACAGGGCTGCCTGAGGACACGCCGCCATTAAAATTCATCATGGCCACCGGCGCCAGCTCCATGTATACTAACTTGACCTTGCATCCGGACGGCTCTTTCGAGGGTGCCTATTGGAACAGCGAGAACATCGCGGCGGAAGAATATCCCCGGGGGACGGTGTATTACTGTGAATTCAGCGGAAGGTTTGACGAAATAACGAAGATGGATGAATATTCCTATTCCATGCGGCTGGCAGAGCTGAACTGCGGGACGGAACGGGACAAAGTGTGGATTCAGGATGAAATCCGCTATATCGGTTCGGAACCCTTTGGCGTGGAGCAGGGGGAGGCTTTCCGCTTCTATCTGCCTGGCGTGCCCCTGGCGGAGCTGGACGAGGACTTTGCAAAATGGTCGCCGGATTACTACCTGTGGCGGGAAGACTCTATTGGACGGGACGAATCTATTGACAGGATGGATGCATACGGAATCTACAATGTGGAGGGCGGGTACGGATTCTTCACTTCCTG
>CAMQOJ010000320.1 GCA_947003375.1 uncultured Lachnospiraceae bacterium | reverse complement strand
TTTTCTCCATCTCCTTTGTGTACCGCTCCAGCTCTTCGGCGGTCAGGGCCTGGTTGGCCAGGAGAATCTGTCTGCGCTCTCCCATCTCATTTTCCACAGACACATGCAGGATGCCGTTGATGTCATAGGTGAACCGCACGTCCACCCAGGCCTGTCCCGCGGGCTTCAGAGCCACCTCTATGGCCACTTCTCCCAGGTATACATTGTCGTCCACATAGTACTCTTCCCCCTGATAGATCTTCACCAGGATTTCCCTCTGGTAGTCGCTGGTGGTGACGAAGCGGTTCCTGCAGGAAGCCGGAAGAGTGGAATTGCGCTCGATCATGGGGCTTAGGACATTCTTGTCCTGGCCGCTTCTGTTGCGGACGCCTATCCCCAGGGTGAAAGGGCACACATCGGTCAGGAGCATGTCCCGGATTTCCTCCCCGCGCCTGCGGATCCCGGCGTAAATCCCCGCTCCCAGGGCCACCACCCGGTCTGTCTGGTCCAGCACCACAGGCTCTTTCCCCAACAGCTCTGCCAGGAACCGACGCACCACTCCCAGCCTGGAAGAGCCGCCCACCATGACCAGGTCGTCTATCTGGGACACTCGGGAGTCCGCGTCCTCCAGGAGGTGCAGGAAGAGCTGTTTCATCTTCTCGAAAAGGGGCATGCAGAGCTCAAAGAGGATGTCCTCGGTGAGCCGGGCCCTGCATGTCCTTCCCTCCACGGTGAGCTCCATATCCGCATGTCCCCCGGCGGACAGGGCGCGTTTGGACTGCTCGGCCAGGTGCCTGATCCGGGCCAGGGCCTCCAGGGGCAGAGCCTCCTCCGCAAGGGCATTTTCACGGCAGAAATAGGACTGGATGGCCCTGTCGATGTCGTCCCCGCCCAGATGGTTATCCCCGGCCACGGCTACGATTTCTATCACATTGTCGAAGCATTCCACATAGGACAGGTCCAGCGTCCCGCCTCCGAAATCAAAGATGATCAATGTCCTGTCTTCCTCTCCCATGGCCATCCGGTATGCCAGGGCGGCCGCCGACGGCTCGTTGATCAGGCGCTCCACCTTAAGCCCTGCCACCTGGGCCGCCTTTTTCGTGTCGCTCCTCTGTTTGTCGTTAAAATAGGCCGGAACCGTCACGATGGCCTCCTCAATCTCCTCCTGAAGCAGGCGCTGGGCATTCCTTTTCAGCCGCTCCAGCACCATGGCCGACAGCTCCATTGGGGTGTACGTCCTGCCGCCCAGCCTGTACTCCTTTGCCGTGCCCATAAAGCACTTGAAAGAACCCACCGTGTCGGACGGGTGGGTCAGCAGCCGCTCCTTTGCCGCCGCTCCTACCAGAAATCCCTCCCCGCCCACATACCCTACCGCGCTGGGGAAGAGCGCCTCCCCGTCCTCACAGGGAATCAACTCCGGCCTGCCGTCCCTCCAGCAGGCCGCCAAGCTGTTCGTCGTCCCCAGGTCTATGCCTATGATTGCCATGTCCATACCTCCCAGTTCTTTTTCAGGGCTTGCGCTGCCATTCTTCCATGGAATTCTCTTCTTCCATTGGAATGCACTTCTTCCATTTGATTATACTACTTTTGCGCCCTGTTTTCTACTGCTATGCCAAAAGGAAGTTGTCAAAAAGAATCAACAGGAACAAGCAGATAGCCTATTCCCTCCGGACAGCCATTGCGGTATAATGTTGACTCGTAAAGACATCGTGTCAGCTTCTGGTTCCATGCACTGGAACACACGACGAGAAAGGATATGAAAAATGATTCCTGCGATTTATGACAGACGAAGCATCCGGAAATTCTTAGAGAAGACCATCTCCAAAGAAGACATGACAGACATCCTCCAAAGCGGGCTGAAAGCGCCCTCCTCCAAAAATAGACAACCATGGAAGTACATCGTGATGCAGGGGAAGGCCAAAGAAGAAATGCTAAATATCTTCCGCCAGGGCATCCAGCGGGAAGAGCACGAAGACGCTCTGCTGCCCCAAAGCAGGCAGCACATAGCCGCAGCCAAGCATACTGTCCATATCATGGAGGAAGCGCCGGTCATTTTGTTTGTGGTCAATTCATTAGGCAAGAGCATTCTGGAGGATTTGACGCCGGAGGAGCACATTTCCGAAATCTGCAATATACAGTCTGTAAGCGCTTCCATACAGAATATGCTCCTGGCCGCTACGGAGAAAGGAATCGGCAGCCTTTGGATATGCGACATTTTCTTTGCATATGCCGAACTGAGCCAATGGCTGGATAGCGATGGTCAGCTTATCGCGGCTATCGCTTTTGGTTATCCTGATGAATTCCCGGAGGAAAGGCCGCGCAAGAGGATTGACGATATCGTTGAATGGAGATGCTGATTTTCAGATTACTTCCGAAGAAATCCCCGAATCGTCAGCACTACTGCCAGAATCAGTACCACTATTGTCACCGCCGCCACAATCACAAAAAAAATGGCGGAAAAGATAGGGATTCCATGGCCGCCTTCCCCACTTGCAAAAATCATCAAATCCAGCCGGATGCCAATCCATACGAAGAAAACGCCGGCCAAAAGCTGTCCTGGAATCAGCAGCAGCCACAGCAACGGGGATACTTTATTTCGTTTCATCCTGACTTACTCCTTTTCTTATACAACATTACCCGAATGTCGCAGAACCCTCACGAGCAAGTCATATTTTCGCTGACAATCGCCACATCCCATTGCGGAATATGATTTCCTGATGGCCCTGGTCTGCGCCCTCATCATCTCAACCGTGACATTCGCCATCTGCTTCCAAAGCCTTCCTTGCTGAATCGCCTAGCCCATTTTAGGTATTTTCATACAATATCCCTCTTGTATCAGTAATTCCAATACAAGCGCCCTCTCGTGCCGACATTATCTGAGTGAAATTATCCAGTATCCATCATATTTAGCAACACTAATCTTCATTATTTCTTCATCCGGCTGCCAGAAATCCAGCTTTTCCTATCCCGATTGATGAATTACATCCATATCTTAGCACAAATGCACACACAATTCTATTAAATTCTGCTCGTATTCCCTTACTTTGTTATTCACGCAGGCATACAGAATATCCTGCAGCGCCCTTTGCCACCGCCCATTCCCTGTGCCCACAGTCCTGATACCCAAAAAAGTTTGCAGCGTGAAGCCATATATGATATAATGACCTTATTTTCGGCAGGAAACGGCCGAATGGCCATCCAGCATGAGCGATGCCTTGCTCATGTCATAATGACCTTATTCTCGGCAGGAAACGGCCGAATGGCCATCCAGCATGAGCGATGCCTTGCTCATGTTATAATGCTGTGTAATCTGTATCTACAGTACGCCCCCTCATTGAAAAGGCTGCTGTCAGTTACAGGCGTTCCTCATAAACCAAAACATCACCTCATGGAGTCAGCCATGGATACAATTATTCAAAAAATCGATGCGAAACCCGGTCAGCGGATTATCGCCATGAGCGATATCCACGGCCAGCCTGACTATATATTACAGCTCTTAAGAAAACTGCATTACCGCAATGACGATATCCTGGTCATCGTGGGTGACCTGGCTGACAAAGGTTCGGACAGCCTGCATGCAGTTCGTTATATCATGGATTTATATTTGAAAAACCAGGTCTATGTCTCTATGGGAAACGTGGATGACCGCCTGATCCGGCTCCTTCTGGATGAAACGGAAGGGTGGGAACAGCGCTTCCATGACTTTGTGCACTGGCAGTGGGATGTCTGGCGCCGCGGCCTGATTCTGGACATGCTTACCGGCATGGGCATTTCCCCGGAACATATCACCCCGGAAAATACGGAGGCCTGCCGGAAACGCCTGCAGGAACATTATGCTCCGGAAATTTCGTTTTTGCGACAGCTTCCCACCATTCTGGATATGGGTTCCTATCTTTTCGTCCATGGGGGAATTCCCACCGATGACCTGGACCGCCTGTCCGGCACCCCCAGGTATCAGTGGCTGAAAAACGACCGTTTTCTGGAACAGGACTGCCGCTTTTCCCGATGCGTGGTCACCGGGCACTGGCCGGTATGTCTCTACAGACAGGACGAGCTGAACATGAATCCCCTCTTCGACTATGAGCGCAGGGTCATTGCCATGGACGGCGGATGCGGCCTGAAGACCACAGGACAGCTGAACGCCCTGGTTTTTCCGGACAAGGATGCCCCCATGGAAAAGGTCACCTGGGAATCCTACGATGCCTTTCCCCTTGTGACAGCCCTGGAGAACCAGGAAAAGAAGCCTTTCTCCCTGTACATCCAGTATCTCGACAGCCAGGTGGATCTCCTGGAAGAAAAGGATGGCATGACGCTCTGCCGCCATTCGGGCAGCGGCAAAGAATTGTGGATTCCCTCCTGTTACCTCTACCGCCGGGAGGACGGATGGCATGCCAATGATTACAGCGACGAGGAACTGGAAGTGGACGCCGGAGACGAACTTTCCGTCCTCTACAGCCATGCGTCCGGATGTTATGTGAAAAAGAATGGCATTTCCGGGTGGTACAGGGGCAGTTACCGGGAATCCCCTTCCCCCATGGCCCTGCTTCCTGGACGTCCCGCGGAAGAGAAGGCCCGCAGACCCAAGGAAACTGCCGCCTACGGCCTGTTGGACCGGCTTAAAGTCCCCTATTTCCACATCGACCATCCGGAGGCGAAAACTATGAAGGCCTGTGAAAAGATTGACGAAATCCTGGATGCCTTTATCTGTAAAAACCTATTTCTGCGCAATCAGCAGGCAACCCGTTTTTATCTGCTGATGATGCCGGCGGATAAAAAGTTCAAGACAAAGGAGCTTTCAAAGCAGATTGGAAGCGCCAGGCTCTCCTTTGGGGAACCGGAATTCATGGAACGCTTCCTGGGGATTTCCCCGGGCTCGGTCAGCGTCCTGGGACTGATGAACGATGCGGAGAACCGGGTACAGCTCCTGATGGACCGGGATGTGCTGAAAGGGACTTATTTCGGCTGTCACCCTAACGTCAATACAAGCAGTCTCCGCATCAGGATGGACGACTTACTGGAACGGATTCTGCCTGCCATCCATCATGAACCGCTTATGGTGGAGCTGAAGGGAGACCCGAATCCTGCTCCTTCCGATGAAGAACCGGACGGCATCATAGAGGAATGTATATGATAGAAAAACCAGCATCTCTGAGAAAAAAGCACCCCAAAGATATGAGCCATACCTTTCAGGGTGCTGATTGACGGTTTCATGTTCTGTGCGGTTTCTGGGATTTTCTCCACTGCCGTGGCATGAAAGACATGTTTTTCAGGTTCCTTCCTCACGAAGCATCTCCAGCAGCTGTCCCAAAGGCATCCTGCCCAGATCCCCCTCCCC
>CAMQOJ010000319.1 GCA_947003375.1 uncultured Lachnospiraceae bacterium | reverse complement strand
ACACCAGGTCCGATACCGGCGATAACTGCCAGACCTGCGCCAATTGCGGAACATCCTAAGATAAAGTTTTCATTGAAATCCATTCTTTTTTCCTCCTAAAATTATGAAAATGTAAATAAAAAAACTGCTCTTTCCGCACTATTATCTTCTAGTGCCATCACCGATCTCGTTCGAAATGTATGTCATGGTCAGCATGCAGAACACATATGTCTGGATTGCCCCTGAGAACAGGTCAAAATACACATGAAGCGCTGCGGGCCATGCCGTGGCGAACCATCCCAGCAGGCCGTACAGCAGTGCCATCATCGCCGTTCCCGACAGGACGTTCGCGAACAGACGCAATGACAGGGATATCGGCACCGCCACCGCGCTGATCACATTGATCGGCATCCAAATCGGCAGCCAGGGCGGCAACGGAGAACACAAGTCCGTCCAGATCGTCATCGGCTTCTGATATTTCCATTTATTGATGTGAATCAATGAAAACGTCAGAATCGCCAGCGGCAGCGTCACGCCGTAATCGGCTGTAGGCGGCCGCAGGCCCAGCAGGCCTGATATGTTGCTGACCAGGATGAAGATAAAGATGGTGCCGATATAGTTGAAGAACTTCGGCGCCGCCTGTCCCATGGTACCGCTGACCATACCGTCCAGCATCTCCACGATCATTTCCACCACATTCTGAAAGCTGCCCGGCACCTGTGACGCTTTCGCCATGCACCGGTTAGCGGCAATGGCAAAGGCCACCAGCAGGAGCATCACGATCAGGATGCATATGTGCGATGTGGTGATCCAAACGGGATGCCCGAAAAAGGAATACTGAAACACTCCGTGAATATTAAAATCCACTTCCGCACCGCCAGACAGCAGAATTCCATGTCCCATACTCTCACCTCACTTTCCTTATATATTTTGCACTTCCTTTCGCCGCGCCGTGACGCTTCCGCCGGATGGCGGCCCGTCTACTGCCCGGCCGGGATTTCTCCCTCCTGTGCCGCAAGCTCCTCCTCCGAAAGGGGGATGGGATCCTCCTCACGGAACAGCCTGTTGCACAATTTATGAGTAATCGGCTGAAGATATGCCGTTACTTTCAGGCCCATATAGCCCAGGAAAAAGACCAGGGGGTCCATGGCGTCCGTCA
Source organism: uncultured Lachnospiraceae bacterium (assembly GCA_947003375.1). Classification (GTDB taxonomy): domain Bacteria; phylum Bacillota; class Clostridia; order Lachnospirales; family Lachnospiraceae; genus Acetatifactor. The sequence goes on along the minus strand of CAMQOJ010000319.1, from coordinate 4,217 downwards.
GGGTGACGATCACCAGCACCGCCGCCAGCAGGAAATAGCGGAACAGATACCCTCTTGTCACAATTCCCGCGGCATTGCCGCCGCTAAGCAGCGCCCTGTCCAGCGTCCGGCACATATGAATCGAGCCCGCAAAGGCAAAAGCCACGCCGAACCACAGGCTCAGGGCATACCTTCCCTGGAACCCGCCGTATCCGCACAGGGCCATGACCAGGGCCCCCGCGATCTGGCAGACCAGCCCCCAGAAAGCCATGCCGATATGCATCTCCAAAAGCGTCCTATTCATCCGCCTCGCCGCTTCCACCATCTTCATCCGCAACACCCTGCTCTCTGTCCGGTTCCTCCCCGGCGCACATGCGCCTGGCCAGACGGTACACGTTCTGCCCGCCCGCCACGGCCCCAATCGCAAAAAAAAGAATGGTAATCCAGGAGGTTCCAAGCTTTCTGTCCAGCCACACCCCCAGCGCGGACATCATGCAGATGGGCACCAGCATGTTCAGGCCGAACTGCGTGATCATCGCCAGGGATTGGTACACTATTCTTTCATCATCGTTACGCCGTCTCATACAGATACCACCGACTCTGCCATTCCATAAACATGCGGGCCAATCGCGCCCCTTTCTGATTATACTCATTTTTACCAGAAATGTCTAGGCCAATTACAGGATTTGTCATTTTTTCATCAGGAAATTTTCGCTCCGCATTGACTAACCCCCGCCGCCGCAGTATCATGGAAAAAACATATGAAAAAAGGAGCCGCCTATGAACATATCCAGAATCTACCGCAAACGAATCATCCCGAAGGACCTCATCCCCCTGGATGACGACATCATTGTCGCCCAGGACGAGGAGACCCTGATCACCAAATGGAAGACGCTGAACCCCAAGACCGCTTTCTCCCACGGCTGTTCCTGCTTTTTCCTGAAGGAGGGCATCAAGGTGAGCAAGGTATACCGCAGCGACGGCTCCGTGCTGCGCTGGTACTGCGATATCGTGGACTTCTCCTTCGACCCGGGGGAGGGGAGCATGACCTACACGGACCTCCTGGCGGATGTGATCATCGATTCCCAGGGGCTGGTGAAGGTGGTGGACCTGGACGAGCTGGCGGAGGCCATGGAGCACGACTGGATCACAAAAGAGCAGGCGATCCGCTGCCTCCAGAACCTGAATCGTCTGCTCACATTGATATACCGGGATAAGTTCGACAGGCTCCAGGCCAGCCTGGACAGCCTGGGGCTATAGCTTAACGAGCCAATCTCACACAGCAGAATGCCCGAAGTGCATGGGCATTCTGTAAGCGCGCCGTTTGCGCTTTGGCTTGCACGGCTGCCGGGACGGCCGGGCTCAGTAAAAGACATGCCCGCCGATGTTGATGCCGCTTAAGCCCTCGATGGGGGTGCGGAAGAACACGCAGTTGCCCACGTTGGTGACGCCGGAGATGGCCGCGTCCGCCGCCCTGTAGCAGCTGTCCGTGGCAAGGTCGGCGGCAAGGGCCAGCTCCAGGCGGCCGCTGGCCACCGGTGAGAACTGCCCGCCCTGGTAGACGACGCCCACCACCGTGTCCGGAAACTGGGAGCTGAGCACCCGATTAATCACCACGCTGCCCACCGCCACCTGTCCGTCATAGGGCTCCCCGCCGGCCTCGCAGTAAATCAGGTTGGCCAAGAGCTTCCTGTCCCCCTCGGCGAAGGCCACTTCCGAGATGTTGCGCCAGACGCCGTTTGCCGCCGCCTGGGACAGGGCAATCTCCTCCGCCAGCTTCTGCCGCAGATAGTCCAGGTCCTCCTCCTTCTTCTTGATCTCCGCCTCATAGGCCAGGGCCTTGCGCTCCGCGTCGGATATCTGATTGGAATACTGGTTGATGGAGCTGGACGCCTGGTCAATCAGGCCGGAGACCTTCTCCTTCTCCGCCTGGGCCTGGGCAATCAGCCCCTCCAGCTCGGTTTTCTCCGTCTGGAGCCTGGCCTCCTGCTCCTCAATCAGCATGCGGTTGTCGATATAGGTATCCAGCATCTTCTGGTCATAGGCCGCCACCTTCTCTATCTGATCCGCCATGTTCAGGAGTCCGGACAGGCTCCCCGCGGAGAGCAGCGCCGTCAGGTAGCTGTCCTCCTGCCTCTCGTACATGGAACGCACCATGGCGGCCATGCTCGCCTTCTGCCGCTCCTCCGTGGCCCTGGCCTCCTCCAGCGCCTCCAGGGTGTCCGCGATCTCCTGCTCCTTCTCACGGATCCGGCCGTCCAGCTCCTCCAGGTTCGACACCACCGCATTCATCTGGGTATTCAAATAAGACAGCTCCTTCTCCAGGCTGTCCCGCTTGCCCTCCAGCGTCCCAAGGTTCTCCTGGGTCCTGTCCAGTTCGTCCTGGAGGGTGTCTTTCTCTTTCTCCGTGCGGTCGATCTCCTCTTTGGTCTTGCTGGTAGCCGATGCCACCGCCCCCTGGGGGGCAGGTTCAAATGCCGCCGCCAGAAGGACCGCTGCCAGGACGAACGCTGCCCTCTTATGAATCCTCAAACCATACACCGCCTTCCACAGTGTTTATACCAATTGCTTTTCCAACGGCATGCTCTGTTATTTTGTGCCGAAGATACGGTCGCCCGCGTCCCCCAGGCCGGGGACGATGTAGCCGTGGTCATTCAGTTTTTCATCCAATGCGCCCACGTATACATCCACGTCCGGATGGGCCTCCTTCATGGCCTGTATCCCCTCCGGTGCCGCGATGATGCACATGAAATGGATGTTCCGGCAGCCCTTCTCCTTCAGCATCCGGATGGCCGCCACGGAGGAGCCGCCGGTGGCCAGCATGGGATCCACCACGAACACCTCCCTCTCCGCGCAGTCCGCGGGGAGCTTGCAGTAGTATTCCACAGGCTTCAGGGTCTCGGGATCGCGGTAGAGGCCGATATGCCCTACCTTGGCCGCGGGAATCAGGTTCAGCATGCCGTCCACCATGCCAAGTCCCGCCCGCAGGATGGGGACGATCGCCATCTTCTTGCCGCTGAGCTCCTTCACCGTGGTCCTGCAGATCGGGGTCTCCACCTCCACATCCGCCAGCTTCAGCTCCCTGGTGGCCTCGTAGCAGATCAGCATGGCAATCTCGCTGATGGTCTGGCGGAAGTCCTTGGTGCCTGTGTCCTTTTTACGGATGAGGCCAATCTTGTGCTGAATCAGGGGGTGGTCCATAATGATTACGTTTGCCATATTGTTTTCTCCTATTCCGGTTCCGCATACGGCCGCCTGCGTCCGCAGATCCCATGGTGCCGGCCGGATGCCTGCTGCTTCCAGCTCCGCTTTCGTGTTTCCGTTTGTTTTTATTTCGTTTCTATTTGCCCTCTTTTTCTATAAGGTCGATTCTTCTCTGGTGGCGGGCTTCGCCGGAAAACGGGGTGTTCAGGAATACGTTCACAATCTCCAGGGCCAGGTTCTCCCCCACTACGCCGCCGCCCAGCGCCAGCATGTTGGCATCGTTGTGGAGCCTGGTGAGTCTGGCCGTCAGGGTGTCCGCGCACAGGGCGCAGCGGATGCCCGGATGCCTGTTGGCCGAGATGCTGATGCCGATGCCCGTGGTGCAGACTACGATCCCCTTCTCGCACCGCCCCTCTGCCACGGCCTGGGCCACGGCATGTCCGTAGACCGGGTAGTCGCAGCTCTCCGTGCTGTGGCATCCTAAATCCTCAAAGGGGATGCCCGCCTCTTTCAGATGCCGGACGATGCGCTCCTTCAGCGCATAGCCGCCATGGTCGCTACCAATCGCTATCATGCTTCCTTTCCCTCCTCATGTCTTCGTCTCTATGAATTCCCTTGCCGTACAGGCGCTTCCGGGCTTCGCATCCGGGACAGCCCATACCGGGCGGCTTCCAGGCGCTTTCTTCGGCGCTTGCCTTCAGTCCCGGCAGGAGCCGCCCTCCCCGGCGGGGAGCCTGACGATCCTGTGCCCAGCCGCTTTCAGCAGACGGTTCATGATGGCCTGTCCCAGCCCTTCCTCCGGAAAGCTCTCGGAATAGATGCTGGTCACCCCTTCATCGTCCAACTGGCGCAGAATGGAGAACAGGTTCCTGGCGATGTCCTCCTGGGCCCCACGGCTTCCAATACATTTTACCACATCTGCACGGTATTGTTCAAGTACTTCTGTGGTGCCGATGATTCCTGTCTTCTCTCCTCTTCTTCGGTCTTCCTCCACACGCCGGTTGATATAGGCCGCCACCTCCCCCGGCTCCCCC
>CAMQOJ010000318.1 GCA_947003375.1 uncultured Lachnospiraceae bacterium | reverse complement strand
GAGATCCTCATCTGTCTCGTGGGCTCGGAGATGTGTATAAGAGACAGGAGCCCCGCCCCCACCATGAACAGGGAGGAGCAGAAGTACAGGAGCGGATCCAGGGACGCCCCCTCCAGGACCTTCTGGGCCAGATATTCCTTCTGCTCATAATACTGGTACAGGCCGTAGAGGGACACTCCCAGCAGAATCACATCCAGGAAAATCTTCTGCCACCAGGGGTTCCTGGACTTCCGGTTCTTCCCGCGCTTATGGGCCACAATGTTCACATTGGCGAACCGGATCACCGGCAGCACCATGGTACAGATGCTGAAGGCCGCTGCCGCCCCGGCGGCCATCCATACCTTGGGCCCGATCTCCACAGGCAGGGCCGCCCTTTTCACGAATTCCAGAAAAGAGTTGGACGCTCCCAGGAGCCTGCACATCAGCACGCCCAGCGGAATCCCTCCCGCCAGCCCCAGCACGGAGATGATCAGGCTCTGCAGCAGATACACCAGCACGATCTGTCCTTTGTCCGCGCCCCTGCTCTTGTAGACCGCGATTTCATTCTGCTCCATCTCCAGCATCTGCCTGGACACCATGAAGATGAAGGCGGCCAGAAGGACGAAAATCGGCATCTGCAGGATCAGTATGGTGGCGTTGAGCTTCTGCGCCTGCAGCACGAAGTTTTCCATAGTGGATTTAAAATAGACGGCATTGCTTTTATAGCCCATCTCCTCGAAGGCCTTCAGATACCGCTCCAGCACGCCGAGGTAGCGCTCCACCTGGTCCCCCCGCATGGCAAGGTAATCCAGGGACGCGTACCATTCCGCGTTGAAGCCCATGTCCAGCCGTTCCTCATTGGCGAAGAGCTCCCGGAACAGCCCCTCGTCCATCAGGCAGACATCCCTCCAGGCCGTGGGCTCCGCCACCCAGTAGATATCCTGGGGCTCCCTGTTCTCAAAGATTCCCGCGATCCGGATCCGGTAGGGCTCCCCCGACGCGTCCTTCAGCGAAAGCTCCAGCACCTCGCCCAGCATGAGGTTCTGATCCACAAAAGTCCTCTCGTTGACCATGACGTCAAAGGTGTTGCCGTCCAGCTCCCCCGCGCACATGTCTCCGTTGACGATGCTTAAGTGCTCCTTCTGATCCGTAAAGGACGCTATCCTCAAGGTCAGCTCGTTCTTCCTGCCGTCCACCGCCACCTCATGGGCGGCTTTCACATTGCCCTTATAATACTGGGTCACCATGAAGACCGCGGGCACGTCCAGCTCCGCCGTCAGTTCCTCCACCATCCGGGCCGCCTGGCCGATTTTCTCGAAATCGGCTTCCTTTCGGCCCCCTGCGGCGGCATAGGCCCCCCGCACGATTATCAGGCCGGGATAGGCGCTGCGCTCCACATAATAGCTGCTCAGGCTCCTGGTCAGGGTCCTCTGCAGGACTGCCTGGGAGTACATGGGGCTGGCCGCGGCGATGGCTATCATCAGCAGATTGCCCACCAGAAGGCTTATGACCATCCATTTCTTGCTCTCAATCTTGCGGAAGACAAAATTCAACATTGTGCCGCCCCCTAATCCGCTATCACGGTCTGCCCCTCATGAAGACCGTCCAGAATCCATACCTTCTCCCTGTTGTTCAGGCCGGGGACCACATACCGCTTCTGCACCATGTCATCCTCCAGCACATAGACATAACTTTTCCCTTTTTCGGAATCCACGGCCCTCCAGTCCACCAGGAGCACATCCTGCAGCTCCTCCACATTGAACTGGTACTGCAGGTTCCCCTCCAGCGCCTCCACCGGGACATCGCCGTAGAGCTCCACCAGAGCCATGCCCTGGGGCGCCGATGGGGGCAGGATGGAGGGCGCGGCCACTACCCTGCCCTCATAGGTTTTCCTGTCGTTGCGCTTTCCCGCCTCCACGGTGACCTCCGCATTGTAGCGCAGCCTGCCGCTGGCATCATCGGCCACAAGATAGAAGCTCTCCGTGGAATGCATGGAGACTACGATGATGTCTTTCGTCGCCGGGTCCCCCGGGTTATAGGTGGCGATGGCGTCTATCACACCGTCAAAAGGAGCGAACAGCGTATCGTCGGCGATTTCCTGGTCGATCTCCTCCAGGCTCTCCCGCAGCCGGGCGATCTCCCGCTCCGACTGGTAGACGAACTGCTCATATTCCGTCTCCGCTTTCCCCACCCGCAGCCGGGCGATGTTCAGCTCGCGCCCGGTCAGATCCTGCAGCTTCTTTTTGGCCTCCTCTATGGCCGTCAGGCGCTCCCGCTTCCCCAGCTCCGCATCCTCGATCGCTCTGGCGAGGGACAGCGCCAGAGCCTCCCTGTCCGCCCTGCTCACATCGATGTCGAAGGTGGCCAGGCTGTCGCCCTGCTTCACCTCCTGCCCCTTCCTCACCAGAATCTCCCGGAACCGGGCGTTGCCCTCCTCCCACCGAAGCTCGGCGGTAACCGGATAATACATGCGCATGGATCCGCCCACGGTCTTTATATACGCTCCGCTCTCCGCCTGCACGGTCTCGTAATTTGCCTGTTCCGGGGCCAGGAGATCCTCGTCGTAAACAGGCGCCTCCTGTGCGCTTTCGCCGCATCCGCCGAGGACGGCGGCCAGAAGCAGCAGCGCAGGCCCAAACGCTCTAATCCTGGACATAGACCATATCTCCTTCCTCAAGTCCCTCCAGGATCTCCGCTTTCGTATCCGTGGTCAGACCTGCTTTCACATCACACCGCACCCGTGCGCCGTCCACCTGCCTGTAGACATATTGCCCGCTCCCATCCCTGTACAGCGCATTTATGGGAATGGTCAGCACATCCTCCCTGTAGAGCTGATAGACCATGATCACGGCGAACTGGCCCGCGCAGAGCGCCGCATCCTCGGTCTCAAGGGAAAACCGCGCCTTCATCTCCTCACCTGCCAGGGCCATCTTCACCAGTTCGCTGTTCTCATAGGGAATGTAGCTGATCTCATATTCTTTCTCCATAATCTTCGCGCAGACCCTGTCCGCGCTGTTTACGGCTGATTCCGAGACATACTCCGCATTCAGGCCCAGGCGGCTGTCGTCCGCCATGTAGATTACAGGGGTGTAGCCAAGCACCGCATCCCCTTTTTTCCCATCGCTGACATAGACGATCCTTCCGCTGAAAGGGGCCGTAATCTCATTTTTTCCCACTTTATCCTGAAGCGCCCGCAGGGCCTCTTGCTTTTTCTGCAGCTCCAGACTCCGCAGCTGCCTTGCCTCCTCCAGCTCCAGCTCCAGCTTCCGGATTTCCAGCTCCTTGACTCCGCCCGTATATCCGAAGGTTCCGGCCTCATGCAGCATCTCCAGCTCCTCCCGGGCAATCTCGATGTCCGCGGCGGCCTGTCTGTCGCTGAACTCCCCCATTGTGACCAGGTCGTCTATCTCATCCTCCAGGCTCTCTATCTGTTCCGCGATATGCTCCTCGCTCAAAACGGCAAGGACGTCCCCCTCCTGCACCATGTCGCCCATCATGACATTGATTGCTTCCAGATAGCCGTCCACGGTAAAGGAAAGCCCCTCCGTATAGGGAACCACCTCACCGTTATAGGTAGACAGTTGATAGATATCCCCTGTCTGGGCCGTGGCTATGTCCATCTTTACATCCACCGGTTCCAGGAGTTCTGGAGCCTCCATGGAAGAATTCTTCTCTGTTCCGCATCCGGCCAGCCCTACGGAGAGGAGCAGTGCCGTCAGCAGTGCCGCTTTTCTCTTCATCCCACATTCTTCCTAACGAATAGATTCGTTTTCATGCCGCCTCCGTTTCCGTGCAGGGCCGGTTCAGTACCCAGATACATGAATCCTTGAGCAACCAGCGCTCGGGAATTCGTGCACCGGCGTACTAGTTTACGATGACGCTGTCGCCCTCCGCAAGGCCGCTGACGACTTCTATATAGTCATTACTCTCCAGGCCTGTGACGACTTCCCGCAGAACCTTCAGTCCGTTCTCGTCCAGCATATAGACGAACTGGGCTCCCTCCGCCGCCTTTATGGCCTCCTTGTTCACGTACAGCACGTCCTCCCTCTGGTCCAGCGTGACCTGAACAGTTCCGGACTCCCCGTTTTCCAGGGTAGGATCGGGCTGGAGAAGCTGCAGATAGGCCATGGGCTCATCCCCCTCCTGCTGCTGCGGCAGCCCGAGTTCCGACGGCTCCACTGCCCGGACGGGGAATTCCTTTTTTCCACAGAGGACTGTGGTCTGGGTGCCCACCGGAAAATACTGCGTGTCCTCCCCCTTTACGGTGAATACCACCGTGTCCAGGTCGGCAAGGATGACGAAGACCTTTCCCTTCACGGAGCGGTCGCCCTCCTTCATCTTCTGAAGATATGTGACCGTTCCGTTGATGTCAGCATAGATCCGCCGCTCCTGCAGCTCTTCCCTCAGCTCCTGCAGCCTTAAGCCCGCGATGTAAATGGCGTCGTCCGCCTCCTGCAGCTTCCTTGCGTCGGCTTCCACAGCGGCGTCCCTCTGCTTTTCCAGCTCTATCTGCTGCAGCAGGATTGCGTTTGCCTGGTCTATATACGCTGCCTTCTCTTCCTCTGTCTGGTCATTTTTCGACCATGCCATCCGGTCCTTTATCTGATATTCCATGTCCGCTATGAGGGCATCCTTCCTCTCCCTCTCCAGCCTCTGGTATTCTGGCAGATAGGAGCGGCTGACCTGCAGCGCCCGCAGCGCGTATTCCCCGTCGGAAATCTGCCGGGGCAGGTCTCCCTGCTCCAACTGCGCCAGCAGGGTCCCTTTCTCCACCTGCTGTCCCTCGCTGACATACACCTTGTCTATGTACAGGCCGCCCAGGGAGAAGCTGTATTTCTCCTGTCTGGCTGATGCGTAGGTGCATTTGACCTGTTTGGTCAAAACCATATCGCCCCGCATGACCGTGGTCTGCTGGTACTCCTCCGCCTCATAGGAGCGAATCACAGGAGCGGCAGGAAGCTCTTCCTCCTCCGGCATGATTCCGCAGGAGGCGCAGACAAGCGGCAGGCCTACGGCCATCAATACCCCCAACAGCTTCCGCGGGAGGCGTTCCTCCCGCGGAGGGCTCTTCCTCCATCCCATCGCCCATTCCTCCTGTCTATCCGGCGACAGCCTTCTTTTTCCCGGCGCTCTTCTTCTCCGCAGCGCCCTTCTTTTCCGCGATGCCCTTCTTCCCTGCGGCGCTCTTCTTTTCCGCAGTCCTCTTCTTTTCTGTAGCGCTCTTCTTATCTGTAGCGCTCTTCTTTTCCGCGGCCACCCTCTTATCCGCGCTGTCCCCGGTGTGGGAGGCCGTCTTTTTCTTCGATGATGCGTTATCCGCCCTGTCTGCCTTCTCCTTCGCCAGCTCCTGGGCCGTAAAGGGGATATACTTCAGGATGCTCAGGG
>CAMQOJ010000317.1 GCA_947003375.1 uncultured Lachnospiraceae bacterium | reverse complement strand
ACTGTGAGTGCGTCTGCTGTGTAGGCGGGAGAGAAGGACGCAGGCGATTGAAGGAGGAAACGGTAGAAATGAGTTTACAGGTAGAGAAATTAGAGAACAATATGGCGAAGCTTACTATTGAAGTGCCTGCGGAGGAACTGGAGAAAGCCATCGAAGGCGCCTATCGGAAGAACAGGGGCAGAATCAGCATCCCCGGATTCCGCAAGGGAAAAGCGCCCCGGAAGATGATTGAACAGATATACGGCAAGGAAGTCTTCTACGAAGATGCGGCCAATGCCCTGATTCCCGATGCCTATGAGAAAGCCTATGACGAGTGCGGGGAGGAGATTGTCTCCAGCCCTCAGATAGATGTGGTGCAGTTGGAGGCCGGAAAGCCTTTCATCTTTACGGCGGAGGTGGCCCTGAAACCCGAAGTGACCCTTGGCCAGTACAAAGGCGTGAAGGTGGACAAGGCCGATTTGGAGGTGACAGAAGAAGAGGTCACCGCGGAAATCGATAAGGAGAGGGACAAGAACTCCCGCACAGTGGACGTCACCGACAGGGCTATAAAGGACGGCGACATCGCCACCATCGATTTCGAGGGCTTCGTGGACGGCGTGGCCTTTGAGGGCGGCAAGGGAAGCGATTATCCCCTGACCATCGGTTCCCACGCGTTCATCCCGGGCTTCGAGGAGGAGCTGATTGGCGCACAGATTGGCGTTGAGACAGAGGTGAACGTCACATTTCCCGAGGACTATCAGGCCGAGGAGCTGGCAGGAAAGCCTGCGGTGTTCAAATGTACGGTAAAGAGGCTGCAGGAGAAGCAGCTGCCGGAGCTTGACGAGGATTTCGTGGGCGAGGTCTCCGAGGAGAGCGATACCGTAGAGGAATACAGGGAAGAAATCAGGAAGAAGCTTGAGAAGCGCAAGACGGACGAGGCCAAGGCCGTCAAGGAGGATGCCGTCGTCGACGCTATCATCGCCGACGCGAAGATGGACATCCCGGAAGCCATGATCGAGACCCAGCAGAGGCAGATGGTGCAGGACTATGCCCAGAGGATGCAGTCCCAGGGCATCTCCATGGAGCAGTACATGCAGTTCACCGGCATGACGGGTGATATGCTGCTGGAGCAGGTGAAGCCCCAGGTCATGAAGAAGATTCAGTCCAGGCTGGTGCTGGAGGCGGTAGCGGCTGCGGAGGACATCCAGGTCACCGAGGAGGAGATTGAGGAGGAGCTGAAGACCATGGGCGAAGCCTACCAGATGGAGCCTGAGAAGGTGGAAGAGCTCCTGGGCGAGAACGGCAGGGAGCAGGTGAAAGGTGACATCCGTGTCAGAAAGGCTGCCGATTTCGTTGTGGAGAACGCGGTGGAAGAGTAATCGATATAGATTGGAAGCTGAAAGTCAGGAGGTTTTTGAGAATGAGTTTAGTGCCTTATGTCATTGAGCAGACCAGCAGAGGCGAGCGGTCTTATGATATCTATTCCAGACTGTTGAAGGACAGGATCATCATGTTGGGGGAAGAGGTGAACGATGCCTCTGCCAGCATCGTGGTGGCGCAGCTGCTGTTCCTGGAGGCGGAGGATCCCGAGAAGGACATCCACCTGTATATCAACAGCCCCGGGGGCGTCATTACGGCGGGAATGGCTATCTATGATACCATGAATTATATCAAGTGCGATGTGTCTACAGTGTGCATGGGCATGGCGGCCAGCATGGGCTCCTTCCTGCTCGCCGGCGGCGCAAAGGGAAAGCGGTACGCCCTGCCGAACGCGGAGATAATGATTCACCAGCCGGCCGGGGGGACCCAGGGACAGGCTACGGAGATTGACATTGCCGCGAGGCATATCCTGAAGACCAGGGAGAAGCTGAATCATATCCTTGCGGAGAATACCGGCAGGGACTACGAGACCATATGCTCCGACACCGAGCGCGATAACTGGATGAGCGCCGAGGAAGCCAAGGAGTACGGCATCGTGGACATGGTCATCAGCTCCCATGCGGTGCAGGACGAAAAGAAGTAGGAGAAGAGAATGGCGGGTAAAATGATTGGAAGCGATATCAGATGCTCTTTTTGTAACAAGACCCAGAACCAGGTCCGCAAGCTCATTGCCGGGCCCTCGGGGGTCTATATCTGCGATGACTGTGTGGACATCTGTGCGGATATTTTGGAGGAGGAGCTGCAGGAAGAGGAAGAGGAGGAATCGGTTCGTCCCGACATCAATCTTCTGAAGCCTGTGGAAATCAATAGGTTTTTAGATGAATATGTGGTGGGCCAGGAGGAAGCCAAGAAGGTGCTCTCCGTGGCCGTGTACAATCATTACAAAAGGGTGATGGCGCCCAGGGATTTGGACGACGTGGAGCTGCAGAAGAGCAATATCATCATGGTGGGACCTACGGGTTCCGGCAAGACCTATCTGGCCCAGACCCTGGCGAAGATCATCAATGTTCCCTTTGCCATCGCGGATGCCACCACTTTGACTGAGGCCGGATATGTGGGCGAGGATGTGGAGAACATCCTGCTGAAGCTGATTCTGGCGGCGGACTACGATGTGGAACGGGCCCAGTACGGCATCATCTACATCGATGAGATTGACAAGATTACCAAGAAGGGCGAGAACGTGTCCATCACCCGGGACGTGTCGGGCGAGGGCGTCCAGCAGGCGCTCCTTAAGATTGTGGAGGGTACCGTGGCCAATGTACCGCCTCAGGGCGGCAGGAAGCATCCCCACCAGGAACTGATCTCCATCGACACCTCCAATATCCTGTTCATCTGCGGCGGCGCATTTGACGGGCTGGAGAAGATTGTGGAGGCCAGGCTGGATCGCAAGGCCATCGGCTTCAACACGGAGGTCAGCCAGAAGAGCACCAAGGATCTGGACGATCTGCTGCAGGAGGTGACGCCCCAGGATCTGGTGAAGTTCGGGCTCATCCCGGAGTTCGTGGGCCGTGTGCCTATCACGGTGGCGCTGAAGGGTCTGGACAAGGAGGCGCTGGTGCGCATCTTGAAGGAGCCGAAGAATGCCCTGATTAAGCAGTACCAGAAGCTCTTCGACATGGATGAGGTGGAGTTGAATTTTGATGAGGAGGCCATAAAGGCTATTGCCTCCAAGGCCTTTGAGCGCAAGACAGGGGCCAGGGGGCTGCGTTCCATCATGGAGGGCATCCTGATGGATACTATGTACCAGATTCCCTCCGATGAGACCATCGAGGAATGCGTCATCACCAAAGAGACAGTGGAGGAGGGGAACGAGCCCCTGATGTTTCACAAGAATGACCGCAGAAGCCTGGATAAAGCAATGTAATGGAAGAGAAGAATTCCAATAAACGCCGTCCTTGTGACGGCGTTTTTCATGTACGGGCCGCGCGAGCGGGGGAAAGCTATTTACAGACAAGGAAAAGGATGTGACGAGTATGGTGATTAAGAATGTCAGTCTGGAGACGGTGTGCGGCATTACCAGCAAGATTCCGGACAATAAACTGCCGGAGGTGGCCTTTGCGGGGAAGAGCAATGTGGGGAAGTCCTCCCTGATCAATGGGCTGATGAACCGCAAATCCCTTGCCCGAACCAGCTCTCAGCCGGGCAAGACCCAGACCATCAATTTCTACAATATCAACAATGCCCTGTATCTGGTGGATCTGCCGGGATACGGCTACGCCAAGGCCAGCGTGAAGGTGAAGGAGCAGTGGGGCAGGATGGTGGAGAACTATCTGCATAAATCGAAGCAGCTCAAGTGTGTGTTCCACTTAATCGATATCCGGCATAAGCCCTCGGAGAACGACCGCATGATGTACGACTGGATCCTGCATAATGGTTACGAACCAGTCATTATAGCTACCAAGCTGGACAAGATAAAGAAAAGCCAGGTTCAGGGGCAGCTGGATCTGATTCTGGACACTCTGGACGCGGCAGAGGGGACGGTAATCATCCCTTTCTCTGCCCAGACTAAGCAAGGACGTGAGGAAATATACGAAATATTGGATGGCATACTGGAGGAGAAGAAGTGAAAAAGTATTGTAAGGCTCTGGTGAACATCACAGTGGCGGCAGCGATACTGGCAGGCATCCTGTTCCTTTTGCCCAGAGTGTTCCTGTTCTTCATGCCCTTTGTGGCGGGCTGGATCATAGCGCTGATAGCGGGGCCGCTGGTCCGCTTTTTTGAAGAGAAGATAAAGCTGAAGCGCAAGGCGGGCAGCGCCTTTGTCATCATCGTCATCATCGCGCTGGTGGTGCTGGTGATCTATGTGGTCTGCGCCCAGCTGTTCCAGCAGGGGATGGGGCTGGTGCGGGCCCTGCCGGAGATGTTGGAGGGCGTGGAGGAGGATTTCGCCAGCATAGGGAAGAGCCTGAACGCCCTGCTGGCCAGGCTGCCCGGCAACATGCAGCTGAACTTTGACGGCGGGAAGCTGCAGCTGGACGACTATCTGGGCGACCTGCTGGAGCGTTTCGGCTCGCCCACCATTGAGGCCGCCGGAAACCTGGCCAAGCTCCTGCCCGGCATCTTCATCGGCGTGATCATGTCTCTGCTGTCCGCATACTTCTTCGTGGCGGAGAGGCATCAGCTGGGCGACTGGTTTCAGAAGGTCATGCCGGCGTCGGTGCAGATGCGCTACCACATCATACGCCGCAGCCTGGGGAAGTCCGTGGGAGGATATTTCAAGGCCCAGCTGAAGATCGAGGTGTGGATGTATTTCCTGCTCCTGATTGGGCTGGGCATCCTGCGGGTGAACTATTTCGGGCTGATTGCCCTGGGGATAGCGTTCCTGGATTTCCTGCCCTTTCTGGGTACGGGCACGGTGCTGATACCCTGGGCGATTATCCGGATACTGACGGCCCAGTACAGGACGGCCATCGGCCTGCTGATCATCTGGGGCGTGGGCCAGTTGGCGAGGCAGCTGATTCAGCCTAAAATCGTGGGGGACTCCATCGGAGTGCCGCCGCTGCCTACGCTGTTCCTGCTCTATATCGGGTACAAGCTGGGGGGCGTCCTGGGCATGATTCTGGCGGTGCCATTGGGGCTATTGGTGTATTCCCTGTACGAGGAGGGAGCCTTCGACACCACGAAAAACAGCATATTGATCCTGACGGCGGGCATCAATCGTTTCCGGCGGCTGGAGAAGGGCGACATGGGCGAGGTGGAGGAGATGAACAGGCGAAATCAGGAGACTGCCAGGAGGCTGGAGGAGCAAAGGCAATCGGAGAATCAGGAAAAAGAATAAAAAAGGCCGAAACGTGAAACTTTTTTCGGGTATAGACAGTCTATATAGATAGGGAGTGGGGAAACGCACTCTCTAGTGTTTTTTATTGCACATAAATTTTTAAAAGATTTATGCAACTTTGATACAAAACTATTTTACAATAAATGCAGTAAAGCGATATGCTATGGGAT
>CAMQOJ010000316.1 GCA_947003375.1 uncultured Lachnospiraceae bacterium | reverse complement strand
CTCCAGCAGCGCCCCCTTCACATTCCTCGCGAACAAGCATCTCTCTCCGTTTTTCATCCGTATCTCTCTGTCCTTCAGATCCAGCTCCGCAATCTGCTCCACATTCACCAGATAGGCCCTGTGGGTCCTCAGGAACCTGCTTCCCAGCTGCCCTTCCAGCTCCCGCAGGCTGCCGATGAAGTCGAACCAGTCGTTCACTCCGTGGAGGGCGATCCTGTGGGTGCCCGGGGCGGCCTCGAAGAACATGATTTCGTCTATCGGTACATGTTTTACCACATCCATCACCTTCACGGAGAAGAATTCCCTGTGCTCTCCCTGCTCCGCCCGCATGCGCTCCGTGATCACCGAAAGGCTCTTCCCAAGCCCCTCCTCCATCTTCTCCATGCTCTCCTTCACGATATAGTCCAGAGCCTCCAGATGGTAGCGGAACGTCTCGAAGGCCAGGTTCCCATAGGCCGTCACATAGATGATGAACCCCCTGGGATCCAGCCTCCTGATCTCCCGCCCCAGAGCGAACCCGTCCATTTCCTCCCCTTTCAGTTCCACGTCCAGGAAGTAAATCCCTCTCCCCGGATTCTTTTCCACTGCCTCCAGAATCTCTCCCGGACGGCCGCTGCAAAGGGCGATCTCCATGTCATACCCCTGTATCATGATCTGTTTTTCCAGACATTCCCTCTGGATCCTGCGGACTTCCTCCTCGTCCTCGCAAATGTATACCGACAGCACCTTTTCCTCCTTATTCCAGTTCCGCATCTGCACCGCGCAGCCCCCAGACATGGGCAGAGAATTTCCGCCCGCGAAAGAGATGCGTCCGTAAATCCTCTGGGGGGCCGTGCGGGCCAGACGCTGTATTCCAGTTCCGCTTCTGCACCGCCCAGCCCCAGACATGGCAGAGAATTGCCGGCCGCGAAAGAGATGCGTCCGTAAATCCTCTGGGGGCTGGGCGGGCCAGACGCTGTATTCCAGTTCCGCATCTGCCCCGCACAGCAACTATTATAATTTACTTCCCGCTCTGCTCCCGCACCTTAAACTCCTGGATGAAATATCCCTCCTGCACCGCCGTGGCAGGCAGCACGTCCTCATAGCCCGCCAGAATCTTTCGGTAACTGGCAAGCCCCAGGCCCCTGTCCGCCCCTTTAGTAGAATACCCCTGCTGCCAGATCTTATGGACGTCAACGGTATGGTACAGCCGGTTCTTCACCCGGAACGTGGTGTACCCCTCCTGGCTGCTGATCATGATATGCACCCGTGCGTCCTCCCGCCCCCTGACCTCCTCCATGGCATTGTCGATGAGGATCCCTAAGCATCTGCACAGATCCGTGGTCCTGCACCTGGTCCCCTGGAAGGGGTGCATCACCTCCAGCTCACAGACCGTGCCGTCCCTCTGCATCTGGGCCAGCTTTGTGAGGAGCAGTCCCTTTACCTCCGTCATGCAGACATTGCCAAGCTGTCCCATCTGCCTGATCCGGTCTCCGATCTGGCTGTCGAAGTCCTCGGTCATCTCCTGGATGAAGCAGTGCGTCTTCGCAAGCT
Source organism: uncultured Lachnospiraceae bacterium (assembly GCA_947003375.1). Taxonomy (GTDB): domain Bacteria; phylum Bacillota; class Clostridia; order Lachnospirales; family Lachnospiraceae; genus Acetatifactor. The sequence continues at coordinate 3,835 of CAMQOJ010000316.1, read as the reverse complement.
CCCCCTCCCTTGCCGTAAGATACAGCCCCGACATCATATTTTTGTAATCATGCCGGAAGCGCCGCATCTCCTCCTGCATCCCTTCCAGCGTCTTTATATAGACATCCTGCTGCTGGAGGATGATCTGCTGGGAGGCGAATTCCCTGCGCTGCCATTCCTCCATTCCCATGTGGTGGAACAAGACCAAGGCCACGGACAGCATGAGCAGCATAATGCCCAGGCTGACATTGCGGCTCACCCCACTGCCCATGAGGAGGTCTGCGGGCCCATAGATCAGAATCGGATATGCGCTCAGGCAGATCATGCCCCGGCTCCAGAACTCCCCATGCTCCAGCCACCGGCGATACGCGTCTCCCACCTTCATTTTATACAGGAGGTACAGAAGCAGAAAAAATGCCCCGGGCCCCACCCCATAGTTCACCAACATGTACACCCTGCGCTCTTCCGGGATGCTCAGCGCAAGGGCTCTGTCCGTGAAAATCAGAAAGGACAGGGTCCCCGAATACTCCAGTACAATTCCCGTAAACAAGACAATGCCCCAGCACCGCCGGAATTTTTCACGAAAAATCAGGCCCACGCAGAACGCATTCACGATCAGTTGCAGGTAAAGCAGCAGTATGCTGTTGAAAATATGCACCAGTAAGCCTTGCTTGTAAAAAACGGTAGCAATGAATATGCCCAACCCCTGGCAGACCATCGCAAGGGCGATTCTGCAAAGTCCGCATTTCCTCGAATCGGCGGGCAGAATCTTCAGCACCGCCATGCCCACGAAGACCACGCACAACAGACTCACAACAGACGCCACCGTATTATGGGCGAATACACTGATAAAACTCATGGCCCGTCACAGCTCCACATCGTTCAGCGCCACGATGGCACAGGCGTAGATTTTCATGGCCTCCACGAACAGACGCAGGTTCAGCGCCTCGTCCGGCTCATGCCCGCCCCCGTGCCCCGGGGCGAAGAGGCGCTCCCTGGCCTCCTTGTCCTCCTCGCTTTCCTTTATGCCGCCGGGGCCGTAGGAAAAGGCGTTGGGGAGCTTCCTGGCATAGGTGCCGCCTCCCATCACATAGCTTTTGGCATCGCTTCCCGTGAGCTCATTGTATACATTCGTCAGCACGTCCACAGCCGGATGCTCCTTGGGAAAATACCCGGGCCTGGAATTGCGCTCCAGCCGGAAGCGGATTTTGTTGGCGGCGCCGTAGGCCGTGAGGGCTGCGATGTCCTCCTGGTCCTTAGCCGTGATGGCATAGCGGATGTTCAAGGTCAGGCTCAGATGTCCCTCCTCCATGGCCAGCACCGTGCCCGCGCAGGTGGTCTGGCCGGACACTTCGTCCCGGTAGGCTATCCCCACCTCCGCCCCGTCGTACTCTTCCGTGAGCTTTCCAATCTTCGCGAACAGCTCCCTGTCATTTTCCGACAGGGATGTCATATTTTTCAGGAAAACACACAGCTCATGGATGGCATTGACGCTGCCGTGAGGAGCCGCGCTGTGCTTGCTGGTTCCGCAGGCGGTGACGCGGATGCCCCGGGCTTCAATCTCCCAGGAAATCCTGCCGGTTGTTGCGGCCTTGTCCTGCACCGGCCCGCCTGTCGCGCGCTTTTCTCCGGTCCTTTCCGCTGCGTCCCCACATGCTTCTGGACCGCGCTCTCTGGCAGCCGCAGCATCTTCCGGCACAGCCCCGGCAGCCCCGCACAGCCTGTTCAGCTCCGCCCGCAGCTCCTCCCTGTCCGCCAGCACCACCCAGGCCCTGTCGGGAATCATGTTGCTGGCATTGCCGCCCCTGGCCTCCAGCACCTGGGCGGACACTGCGCCCTCGGTAATCATCTGCCCCTCCAGGATGCCCTTCTCGCCGTAGCACACCGGGAAACCGCTGTCAGGGGTCATGGACAGCTTGGGCGCGGGATAGTGGGCGGTGTAGTATTCCATGTCCTCCATCCCCCGCTCCTCGTCCGTTCCCACGAACAGGCACAGCTCATGCTTCAGCGGCACTTTCAGCTCCCGCAGGCACTCCATCACATACAGGATGCCTATGGCAGGCCCCTTGTTGTCCGAGACGCCCCGGCCAATCAGGAACCGGTCCTTCACCACCGGGTCGAAGGGCCCGTTCTCCCAGCCGTTCCCGGTAGGCACCACGTCCAGATGGTTCCAGAATCCGATCAGGTTGTCCCAGTGCTTTTCCTCCCCGCCGATGCTGCCTACGATATTGCCATGATTCTCACAGTGGAAGCCATGCTCCCTGCCGATGGCCAGCATCTCCTCCAGGGCCTGCACGCAGCCTCTCCCGAAGGGCGTATCGTCCGTGCCGGGCCGGGAGACGCTGTCGATGCGCACCAGCCGCTTGATGTCCTCCACCATGGCATTTTTATGTTCCTCCAGCCACGCGCCTGCCTTTTCGTACAATTCTCTGTCCATGCCTGTTCCCTCTCAATCTGTGGTTTTCTGTTTTCCATGCCCCGCCATACTTCCACGGTATATTTCATCCTCTCATTTTATAACCTTTTCCTCTTCTTTACAAGTGCGTGCGAGAGAAATATTTCCGGTCGCATATGGACACTGGCCGGGAAATGAGAAAGGCCGCCTCCTTGTCCGGGCAGCCTTGATTCCCTGATGATCTGTCCGCACGCTCCTACAGGCCATAGGCAGATGCTTTGTCTGCGCCGGACATGCTATTTCTGGAAATTCCCAGAATCCCTACGCCACGATATTGTTCAGCCACACGCCCTTCTTCACCAGCACGAACCCGATGACGCATTTGATCAAATCCAGCATCTGGCAGCTTAAATACAGCGCCGCGATAGCCATGGTGGTATGGCGGCTGAGCACATAGGCCACCGGAATGCTGACGCACCAGAGGAACACGCTGTCGAAGAGGAACGTGATGATGGTCTTGCCTCCGGAGCGCAGGGTGAAATAAGTCGTGTGCAGGAATGCGAAGACCGGCATGCACAGCGCGGCCACCCGAAGCAACGCCGCGGCCAGGTGCTTTACCTCCCCACTGGTATTGTACAGCTGCGGGAACAGCGGTGCCGTCATGGCTACCACGGCCCCCATGCCTACGCTGCTCATCACCGCAAAGGCAATCAGCTTCCGGTCCGTATCCTTGGCCTCCTCCATCTTCCCGGCCCCCAGGAGCTGCCCCACGATGATGGACACGGCGCTTCCCATGGCCACGAACACCACGTTGAACAGGTTGGAGATTACCGTGGAGATGTTCAGGGCCGCCACCGCGTCCAGCCCCCTGGTGGAATAGCACTGGGTCATGATGGCCATGCCCGCGGACCAGAGGATCTCATTGAACATCAGGGGCGTACCCTTGCTGACGATGTTCCAGGAGAGCTGCCCGGGAACCTTCCACTCCTTGTAGGCTCCCACGATGAAAGGCATCTTCTCCGGATTCCTGTGGGTCCAGGCAATGACCACGGCCATCTGCACATACCGGGAAATCACCGTGGCAATGGCAGCGCCCACCACGCCCAGCTCCGGGAAGCCCAGCTTACCGAAAATCAGTACATAGTTCAGCGCCAGGTTCACCAGCACCGCCACCACCCCAGCTATCATGGGCACCTTCGTCTCGCCGCCCTCCCTCAAGGTGCTGGCATATATCTCCTCCAGCACAAAGGGCGGCAACCCGGCAAGCATCACCCAGAGGTATTCCCGCCCATACCCCAGCGTGGCCTGCAGGGCCTGGTCGTTGCCCTCCCCGTGGAGATACATCTGTATCAGCTGCTCCCCCCCGGCCATCAGGATAATCGTGCCCAGCACCAGAATTCCCAGCCATACATAAATCTTGAACCGCAGGGTATGCTGGACACCCTTGTGGTTCCGGCAGCC
>CAMQOJ010000315.1 GCA_947003375.1 uncultured Lachnospiraceae bacterium | reverse complement strand
GTTTATGACTATAGGAAGCTGCTCCTGCTTCCTATAGTAAGTTTATTGATTACAGGGGTCGCGAAGGGTTCAGACAAAAAAGCCCACGGACTGCGGAAAGGCATGGGATTGTTATGTTGGTTTCTACGAAAGGACGCTATTCTCTCCGGGTCATGATCGACCTGGCCGAGCAGCAGTCGGACAAGTATGTCCCGCTGAAGGAGATTGCCGGACGGCAGGGGATTTCCGAGAAATACCTGGAGAGCATCATCAAGCTCCTGGTGAAGGGGAAGCTCCTCACAGGCCTGCGCGGAAAGGGCGGCGGCTATAAGCTCACCAAGGCCCCTGACCAGTACACTGTGGGCGACATCCTGCGCCTGACGGAGGAATCCCTGGCGCCGGTATCCTGCCTGGAGGAGGACGCCCCCTCCTGTCCCCGCAGGGATGCCTGCCGCACCCTGGCGCTGTGGCAGGGGCTGGACAGAGCGATTGGCGACTATCTGGACCGGATCACCCTGGCAGACCTGCTCCGCCCGGAGGACGGGCAGACGTGACACCGTCCCCCTCTGTCCGGACGCCGTCTTCCTGTTCTCTCTCCAGCTTCTTCTCGACTACATTTCCGTCTTCAAGCATCCTGCTCTTGCGTTGCGCACCCGCTTCCCTTATAATAGTAATATAAAGGTATCAACACATATCGCTGCAGACAGAGTCATTTCATCGCCACGGAAAGGTTTGGAACTTACTATGAGAATGAAGCAGCCACTCCGCAAAGCTGCCGGGAATACATTACTGCGCTATTTTCTGTCCTATTTCATCATATTCAGCGTCCTGATCACAGGCTTTTTCTACATCATCCGCACACAGCTCTCCAGGCTGTACCTGGACCAGCTCACCGCCCAGTCCATGGAGCGCCTGGGCAGCCTCACGGAGACCCTGCTGGATGAGATCATCTCCCTGGACGCCATCAACAACTCCATGCGCGGGAACATGAACATCATCACCGCCCGCTACACCACCGACGAATGGCATCAGTACCAGGCCTACCACGGGCTCATGGGTTACACCACCGGACAGCCCTATATCAATTCCATCGTCTACCTGAACAAGAACCGGAACCTGGTGACCTCCACCTATATCCGCACGGAATACGTGGACGGTGTCTTTCGCATGTACTCCCCCTCCGGCAGCATCTTTACCTTCGACCCGGCCCCCTATCAGGACGGCTACCGGAACCAGCTCCTGTATTTTAGGGATGGGGACGCGAAATACCTGATCTATTTCCCCGTGAGCACCACATACGCCAACCATATCACCTTTTTCGTGATCAATACCACGGAAATCTCCCAACTGTGCAGGAATACGGCCTCCTCCGAGATGCCCGCCATCGCCCTGACGGATCCTGACGGGAACATCATCGCCGGAACAGGCACGGACATGCTGCTGCCCTACCTGGATATCCTCTCCCACACGGACGGCATCTGCCCCGTGGACAGCCAGACCTCCCTGTGCGTCAACAGGGACTTCGGGCAGGGATATGCCATGGTCTCCCTGATTTCCAACCAGGAGCTCTTGGACCGGGCCAGCACGGCATTCCGGACTGCCTACCTGGTGCTGTTTGGGCTGGGCATCACCGGGCTGCTCCTGATCTGGCTGTCCATGCGCAGCACCTACCTGCCCCTGTACAAGCTCACCCGCAAAATCGTCCCCTCCCTGGACAGCCGCCGGAGCTATTTCGAGCAGCTGGACAAGAGCTTCGCGGAGTCCACCCTGAAGAACCGCAGGCTCCAGGAGAAGCTGGACAAGTACAAGCTTTCCGTCCAGAAGTCCCTCCTGGACACCATCGTCTCCTCCAACCAGCCGGGCGGCTCCCAGGGGCTGCCAGACATAGACGGGTTCTTCACCATGGATGAAGACAACAATATCTTCTCCATAAAAATGAAGTCCCCCAAAATGCCCTTCCCCTGGTCGAAGATCCTGGATTTCTTCCGGCATTCCCTGACCTCCGAGGATGCCTGCGTCATCCTGGAATCCTCCAGGGACACTGCGGTGCTGCTGCTGAACTACACAGGCCCGGAGCCCCACAAGGAGGAGATCCTGCAAGAGCTCCTGGCCGATCTGCACACAGAGGAAGGCTGTCTTTCCTCCATCAGCGCCAGCTCCTCCTCCCCCCTGGACATCCCCTCCCTCTACGAGCAGGCCGTCCAGGCCGCCGGGCTCTGGGACCGCATGCCTGTGGTGTCCTTCACGGAATCCGGCTCCCTGCTGGAAGCGGACCATGCCCTGGCCTACCCCTACGATTCGATGGGCAGGCTCTCCGCCTTCCTCCAGAACGGCCAGTTCCGGGAGGCGGAGGCGGTGATAGAGGAACTCTTCCTCATCATAGACCGCTCCGAGTCCACTGTCCGGCAGATTCCCGACTTTTTCGCCCACTGCATCCTGATGGACCTGCTGGCCTCCATCGCCAATGCCATGGAGCACTCCGCCATCCGGTTCAAGTCCTACAGCGACCTGTATTTCCAGGCCCTCTACCACTGCCGCAGCTGCCCCTACCGGGAGAGCGCCGCCCTGATCAGGGAGGACATCGGAAATCTGCTGGATTTCTTCCGGGAACAGCAGACCTCCAAATCTGCCGACACCTATCAGTTGAAGGCCCTGATCGAAGCCAGCTTCACCGATCCGGACTTCTCCATCGCCCAGCTGGCGGACAAGTTCCATTTCAGCATCGCCTATATCAGTTATCTGGTGAAGAAAGAGGTGAATCAGAATTTCACGGATTATCTGTGGAAGCTTCGCCTGGACAGGGCAAAAGAACTGCTGCAGGACACAAATCAGTCCATCGATGAAATCAGTGTGGCGGTGGGCTATCTCAACACCTCCAGTTTCCGCCGGAAGTTCAAGCAGGATATGGGCATGACCCCTTCCCAGTATCGTGAGCAGGAGTCCCCGGCCCGGAAGTGATGCCCCGATAAGCGCCGCCATAACGCCGTTTCGGGGCAGCTGCATGTTCAAAAAGCCGATATATCATTTTTCCGTCATAAAGTTTGCGGTGCTCCATTTTCCCAGTCCGCTGCGGACACGGACATAATAGGTTCTGTCCCTGTTTAAGGGCGCACTGTCAAATTCTATGTACCGCTCCCTGGTGTCCCGGAGGAACAGGAGCCTCTGGAACTCCTCATCCGACGCCACCTGTACGGTGAACTGGTCATATTCCGCCGGGGCCCGCCAGGCAAAGACAGGCCGCAAGCAAGGTGCCCTTCCGTCCGGGGCCGCGTTCTTTATCCTTAACTCAAATCCATTCATCTTACTCTCTCCTCATATTATAAGTTCCGCATCCGCTCCGCCCAGTACCCAGGCATCAGCATTATGAAAACTCCAGCCAGTCCAGGTCGCAGAGCCACTCCCTGTCGAAGCGTTCCGAGCAGACCTTCAGGCACAGTTCATGCACCCCTGCCGCATTTTCCACCGCGCAGGAGAATGTCTTCCAGTTCCAGGGTCCGAAGCCTGCCGTGTCGCCAATCCGGCATCTGCCGATGCAGGGGCCGTCCTCGCCGTCGATGTGGAGTTCCAGAATGCAGCCTGTCCTGTGGCTGGCCGCACTGCATGTGAACCTGTTCTTCCCTTTCCCAAAGTCCAGGTATCTGAAATAGATACAGTCCCCATGGGTCAGACGGGTCAGGTATTCCCTGTGGACGCCGCGCTCCACATAATGGGCGGCGCGCACCCCTGTGTCCTTGCTGTTGCGCAGGGCCGCGTCCCTGGCCGTCCTGCGCCATCCGGTCACGGGCTCCTTCCAGTAGAAGCAGGCCACCTCCCGCTCCAGCCGGTCTCCGCCTCCGTGCCAGGCTGCCCACTTAAAATGGCAGGCCCGGTAGGCCTCCAGCCTGCGGGAGGCGTCGATTGGCCCTTCCACTCCCTGGGTGGTCATCTCCACCTCCGCGATGTCCCCATTTTCATCGAAATATATAGGCTCCATGCATGCTTTCCTGCCTCCCATCTCCAGGGCGAAGCAGGCCTTGTGGTACAAAATGTACCACTGCCCGTGAAAGCAGACCAAAGAACCGTGATTGTTCCAGTTGGCCAGGTCGCAGCCCGCATTGTCGATGATTACCCCCCTTTTCTCGAAAGGGCCGAGAGGAGACCTGCTCACCGCATAGCTCAGGCAGGTGGCGGCTCCTCTGTCCGTGTCACAGTAAATCAGATAATAGAGATTCCCTCTTTTGCGCAGGGAGCTGCCCTCATGGAAACCGTGCTCCTCCTCTGTCAGCAGCATGGTGCGGATGGTGTCCGGCTCCAGCTCCCGCATATTGTCTTTCAGCTTACAGCCCTTGAGATAGAACTGGCCCCAGTACAGATAAGCGCTGCCGTCATCGTCCACGAAGACGGCAGGATCCCCGCAGGAGGGGAATTCCGTCCCCTCAATGGGCACCGCGTTCAAAAAAGGCCCTTCCGGCCTGTCGGAGAAAGCCACGCACTGCTTTCCCGCCGCCGTGAAATAATAATAATATCTGCCGTCCTTCTCGATGCAGTCGCTGGCAGGCAGCGCCGCCACATCCTCGAAATCCACGGCCTGCCCGGCATCAAAGCCCGGGACGTGCTCCTCCCAGTCCGTCAGATTCTTCGTGGACCAGACATGCTGCACCGGCCTGTCCCCGGGGCAGCCCACCAGCTCGTTGGTGGCGTACAGATACAGGGTATCCGGATCGTTCTTCCACACATGGGGCTCTCCGTCCGGCGCCGCATAGTGCAGCGGTAATATTGGGTTCATTGTCTTCCTCCTCGTATGTAGTTCCTCATCTTCCCCCTCCAGTGCCCAGGTATCGGCTGGTACTGGACGGCGCAGACGCTCTTCTTCCCTTTCGTCATGCCGCCTCAGCGGCGCTGACACATTTCATCCCTCTAAAAAGCTCATCCCTTGACAGACCCCACCATGACCCCCTTCACGAAATATTTCTGGATAAAGGGATAGATGCACAGCACCGGCACGGTGGACACGATAATCACGCTGTATTTCAATGTCTGGGCCAGGTGGGTCTTCAGCTCCACGGTGGCGGTGTCCAACCCGGACAGATTGTTCAGCGTCATCTTGGTGGACATCAGCATGTCCCGCAGGAAGGACTGGAGCGGCATCAGGTCTTCCTTGTACAGGTAGATCAATGCCGTGTAGAAGTCGTTCCAGTGCCCCACCGCGTAGTACAGCCCGATCACAGCTATGATAGGCTTGGACAGGGGCAGCACCACCCGCATCAGATACTGGAAGGAATTGGCCCCGTCCAGGGTGGCCGCCTCCTGCAGGGAAGCCGGGATGCTGTTCATGAAATAGGTCCGGGTGATGATGATATTGTAGATGGACACCGCCCCCGGTATGATCATGGCCCAGCGGGTGTCCACCCTGTCTC
>CAMQOJ010000314.1 GCA_947003375.1 uncultured Lachnospiraceae bacterium | reverse complement strand
GGCTTCGAAAGTGCCGTAAAATCGCAGATATATGTAGATAAGACGCAGATGCTGGCCTATACCAACTTCGTGCTGGATTCCGAGCAGAGGTATCTGTGCGTGAGCAGGCCCAGGAGATTCGGAAAGTCCATCACGGCGGAAATGCTGGTGGCCTATTACGGCAGGGGCTGCGATTCCATGGAACTGTTCCGAAATTGCAGGATTGCGTCGGACAGCCGTTTTAGGGAGCATCTTAACCGATATGACGTCATCCATGTCGACATCAATTCCTTCAGAAGAGCCGGAGAGCCGGAAGAGGGCATCGTATCCAGGATACAGGGCGCGTTGCTTGGGGAGCTGCGGGAATGCTACCGCGAATGCGTTCCGGGGGATGTGGTTTCCCTTCGGGAGGCACTGGCGGGTATCAATAATGCCAAAGGAACGAGATTCGTTGTCATCATCGATGAATGGGACGCTGTTTTCCGGGAGGAGAAAGAGGACAATGAGGCCCAGACAGAATACATCGATTTCCTGCGGGGCCTATTCAAGGACGCGCCCTCCAAGAAATTCATCAAGCTGGCCTATCTGACGGGAATCCTCCCCATCAAAAAGTACGGAACGGAATCGGCATTGAACAATTTTGATGAATTTACCATGCTGGAGGCGGATGTCCTGGCAGAGTATGTGGGCTTTACGGAATCAGAGGTTCGGGAGCTGTGCGAAAAGCATGGAATGGACTTTGAACGGACAGCACAGTGGTATGACGGATATGTAGTAGAAAAGGGGCTGCATGTCTATAATCCGAAATCGGTGGTGGACTCCATCCGCAGGAAGAGGATTGGCAACTACTGGACGAATACAGAGACCTACGAATCCCTGAAAAGCTATATCAGTATGAATTTTGACGGCCTGCGGGACGCTGTGGCCAGGATGCTGGCCGGGGACTCATTCAGGATAAATCCGGCGAAATTCCAGAATGATATGACATCCTTCAAGAGCCGCGACGATATCCTGACGTTGCTGATTCACTTGGGATATCTGACCTATGACAGAGATACGGCAAGCGTATGGATCCCCAATGAGGAGGTGAAGGGAGAGTTTGTCAACGCCATTGAAGATGCGGGCTGGAAGCCTGTGATGGATGCAATTAACGCATCGGACAGGCTGCTGGAGGCGACATGGCAGATGGATGCGGAGGCGGTGGCGGAGAGAATAGGCGCAGTGCATATGGCGAATACATCCGTGCTGTATTACAATGATGAGAATTCTCTAAGCTGTGTCATTACGCTTGCATACTATAATGCCGTGAAAGAGTATACAGTAGTCCGTGAAATGCCTGCTGGAAAAGGGTATGCGGACATTGTCTTCCTGCCCAGAAAGCATTCTGATAAACCAGCTATGGTCGTGGAACTGAAATGGAACCATTCGGCCAGGGGCGCAATTAGACAGATAAAGGATAAGAAATATGTCAGGGCCTTGGAGGGCTATGAGGGAAAAATACTGCTTGTAGGGATAAATTATGACAAAAAGGCGAAGAAATATAAATGTAGTATCGAACCCATGTGAGCAGAATTGCGGTCGCTGCGGATGAAGAGAGGCAGAAAGCGAAATGGGAGGGATTATATGCGAAAGAGAATAGTCATTGTCCTGCTGGCGGCTGTCTGTATTCTGGCGGCGGGCCTGTTTGTCCTGAGTCCTTTCAGGTTTGGCACGGGAATCTACATCGCGGCGGACAGTCCTATGATCCTGCTGGACAATGGGGCGGGGGAGCCTGTGGTCATGTATGGAGGAAGCTGGGATTATCAAACGGGAGACAAGGTACTTATCCTCCACAACGGCACGATGATGCTGAGCTATCCGGCGCAGATGAGCGTGTACCTTTGCATTCGCCTGAAGAGGGGGGATGGGTGTGATGTGCCGCAGTCCGTGCTGGATTCGCTGGAGGAGATGGGGTGGCTATCGGGAGGAGAGCTTGGGCAGGATCAATAGGGCAAATCTGAAAAAAACCATATATTATATGAAGCGGAACGGCATCCGCAGGACATGGTACGCCGTCCTGGAGAGGCTGGAGGAGAGGAAGTTGTCTCCCTATGTCTGGATGCCTCCTACGGACGCGGAGCTGCAGGCCCAACGCGTTAGATGGGAGCGGGAAGGCCTGTCCGCCACGTTCAGCGTCATCGTGCCTGCGTACAGGACGAAAACGGAGTACCTGATGGAGCTGGTGGAGTCCCTGCGCGGCCAGACCTATCCCAGATGGGAGCTGATTCTGGCGGACGCCACGGAGGATGCCAGCGTGGAGCAGGTGCTGAGGAGGATTCTGGAAACAAGAATCCGCTATGTCCGTCTGGAGCGGAACGCGGGGATAGCCGAGAACACGAACCAGGCCCTTCCCTATGCCACAGGGGACTACGTCGGCCTGCTGGACCATGACGATATCCTGACGCCGGATGCGCTGTACGAGATGGCGGCAACAATTAGACGAGCAGAGGAAAAGGGCGTAGAGCCTGCGTTCCTCTATTCCGACGAGGATAAATGCAATGGCGACAGGACGGAATACTTTGAGCCGCATTGGAAGGAGGATTTTAATTTTGACCTGCTTCTGAGCAATAATTATGTCTGCCATTTCCTGGTGATGAAGCGGGAACTGATGCAGAAGCTGGAATTCCGCTCAGAATATGACGGCGCGCAGGATTTTGACTTGGTGCTGCGGGCTGTGGCCGGCCTGAAAGGAAGGGAGGAGGCCATCCTCCACATCCCCAAGGTGCTCTACCACTGGAGATGCCATCCCGGCTCCACCGCGGAGAACCCGGAGAGCAAGCGCCATGCCTACGAGGCCGGGCGCAGGGCGGTGCAGGATTTCGCGGACTCGCAGGGCTGGGAGGCGGAAGCGGTGGACACAGCCCATGTGGGCTTCTACGCTCTGCGGTACGAGGGTAACCCCTTGGTAAGTGGTAACCCCTTGGTAAGTGGCAACCCCTTGGCAAGTGGAACCCCGTTGGTAAGCGGAAGCCCCGCTGCAAGTGAACGCTCCTTTGCGGGCGGCAGTATTTTTGACAGCCGGACGGATGTGGGGGCCATAGCGGGCAGGGTCGTCCATAACGGCAGGGTGGCGGGTGGCCGCCTGGCGGAGGCAGGGGAGCATGTAAGCGCCTCCCTGCCCGGAACGGAAGGGAACGGCACAGGGCCGGTGCAGGCAGGGGAAGCCCTGTATCGGGATCTGCCGATCCATTACAGCGGCTACCTCCACCGGGCCGTGCTGCCCCAGGACGCTGGCGCTGCAGACATCAGGAACATCCGGGTGCGCCCGGAATGCCGGGAACTGTTCCGGCAGGTGACGGGAGTCCCTTACCGGACGGTGACGGGAACCGACAGGTTCGATGCCTCCACCCTGCCGGAGGGCAGTGACATACGCAAAATCAGCCTGGAATTGGGCCGGGCATTGCGGGAGGCCGGGTACAGGATTCTGTATCTGCCGGAAAAAAGTAATGACGTGGAAATCTGACGGGGGCCAGGCGAAACAGATGCCTGCCATCCTTTGTAAATCAGCATAGAAGGATAGAACGAAACAGAAAACCACAGCCGAATCTATGGGGAAGCCACAGATTCGGCTGTAAGACCCGAAAGCAGCGATTGGAAATGCATCGCCTCACGCGAAAGCATCGAACCTCCTGTATACAACAGGATGCTCCTGCAGCATCTCCTGGGGCTGTACACAGTCCGGTTCCGACATATCCACCGCTTCCGGCACTTCCGCTGCCGGTTCCCGATTCAGAGAGGCTTCCGCCTTGGACATATCCTCCAGGGCCTCCGCTGCCTTGTCGGCAACCTGGTCCAGGATATCGTCCAGCAGCCCTTTCTCCTCCTCAATGCCCAGGGCTTCCTCCACGGCCTCTTTCTTGCGCTCTTCCGCGGTCTTGGGCTCGCTCTTTTCTATGGCCTTGGCGATTTCCTCTCCCCGCTCCTTTGCCTCGTCCATCAGATGGAACATCTGGGCATTGTTGTATTCCGCCTTGGCGGCCGCAATCTGATCTTCATAGGAGTGGAGCAGCTCCAATACCCGCGCCACTTCCTCCGGGCTGGAGCATTCGATGTTCTTCAGGTTCGCTTTCTGGTTTTCGAAGAAAGCCACCTGGCTGTCGCGCTTAGCCTGCCGCTCCAGCTTCTGTGCCGTACTTTTCATCATCCCATTTGCGGACAATAGGCTCCGGCCCGCTGCCAGAGGATTCGGATTCTGTAGCCTGATGTTCATGATGGCCTCCCTTTTGCTGCTTTTATAGCAATTTTTCCTGTCTCTATGTCTGAATTATCGGCTGCGTGGGGGAATTCTTTAGGAAAATGTCATGAACCGTATTTCAAAAGCCATTTTCGTAAGAATTTCTTAAATTGTATTCCTGCCTGGGATAGCCTATAATAACAGAAAGGAATCACGGGCTGGAAGCCGGAGGCAAAAGGAGAGCATTATGCAGAGGACAACAGTGGTCATCCCGAATTTCAACGGAATCGGATTCATAGGGAAATGCCTGGAATCGCTTCTCGCTCAGGATATCCCTTCCTCGGAATATCACATTATTGTAGTAGACAATGGCTCCACGGACGGAAGCAGGCAGCTGGTGGAGGAAGCGTTTCCACAGGTTTCGCTGATCGCCCTGGCTGAGAACACCGGCTTCTGCCATGCCGTCAATGTGGGAATCTGTGAGGCTGGAAGCCCTTATGTGATTCTGTTGAACAACGACACGAAAGTCCATCCCCATTTCGTGGGGGCGCTGTGCGACGCTCTGGACGCAAGGCCGGAGGCCTTTGCCGTCAGCGCCAGGATGCGCATGTGGGACAGGCCGGATAGGATGGACGATGCAGGGGACAGATACTGTGCCCTGGGCTGGGCCTACGCCCGGGGGAAAGGACAGCCTGCGGCCCGGTACGATGCGCCCGGGGAGGTTTTTTCCGCCTGCGGCGGCGCGGCCATCTACAGAAAGAGCATCCTGAGTCGGATCGGCCTTTTTGACGAGGCCCATTTCGCCTATCTGGAGGATTTGGACATTGGCTGGCGGGCCCGCACCCAGGGGTGGCGCAGCTACTATGAGCCGAGGGCGGAGGTAGTCCATTACGGCAGTGCTTCCACGGGGGCACGCTACAATGCGAGGAAAACGGAATTAGCGGCAGCTAACAGTATATATGTCATCGCAAAGAACATGCCCGTCCTGCAGTGGATCTGGAATCTGCCGTTTCTATTGCCCGGATTTCTGGTAAAATTTTTATTTTTCTGTAGGAAGAGAATGGGGATACTGTATTTAAAGGGAATCAGGGAGGGATTCGGGAAAGCGCTTTCCGCGCGGGGAAGGGAGAGGAAGATTCCTTTCCGCTGGAAAAATCTGGGCAATTACCTGGCAATCCAGGGTCAGCTTTACGTCAATACCTTAAGACT
>CAMQOJ010000313.1 GCA_947003375.1 uncultured Lachnospiraceae bacterium | reverse complement strand
CCTTTACACACCTGCCTTTCTGTCCGTCTGAGATACATGCCTTTTGCGGAATTTCAACGGCGAGATCCCGTTTTTTTCGCGGAAGATGCGGATAAAATGGCTCACGCTGGCGTAACCGGCCATTTCGGAAATCTCCAATATGGATTTGTCCGATAAAGTGAGCAGGTTCTTCGCATATTCCATGCGAAGCTCCATCAGATAATGCTTGAAGGACATATGATAGTACCTTTGAAAGAACTCCGAAAACCTGGTATGTGAATATCCGGACATGGCAATCAATTCCGCTGTGGATCTGGTAAAATATTCGGGCAGCTTGACAAGGGAAGTGAAATCATAAAGCCATCCCGGCGGCGAATCCCTTTTACTATGCATTTCCTCGTAGCACATTCCCAAAATATCCGCAATGACAGAAAGGATACAGATATGGTAGGCATTAGAATCATGGTCAAAGTGCCCTAAGCGATCCTTCATCTCAAGCCTCGCAAGGTGAGACAGAATTGCCGCAAACCCATCGCTGTCCGCCTTAATCTTCACAGCGTCCCGGGCGTGGACGAGATAATCGAAAAAATCCCGGTCAAAGAGATTGCTGCATAATCCTTCAAGCCTTTCCAATGAAATATAGACATCCCGATGCTCATGGTTTTCGCTTGTGTCAAGTATGGCATGGGTGGCGGACGCACTGACAAAGCAGATGTCGCCAATCCCCGCTTTCTCCGCTTTTCCGTTGGCCACATGGGTGGCATCCCCTTTGACGAACAGGATAATTTCACAATTATTATGCTTATGCTCCATGGCCGGGATATAATTGTTCGCCGTGGAAAGATCCCTGGATTCTAAGAAAGGTATAGGCATATTTACCAATTCTCCTTTTTATTAAGGGTATCATTTGGATATTTCTATTCTAGTTTGGGCACAGATCATTGTCAACAGGAAAGTATCATGAAAAATAAGGTCTTCGGCAAATCAAAAAATCGGCAAAAATCGATATTTTCCATCTGGAAAGCGAATGAAAACGATAGGCAACTTCGCGCATATGTGCTATGCTCTAGTGGAAGGGATGGGAGGCTTCCTTTTAGGGAAGGAGAAGCCGCCGTTTTGGAAAGGAGAAAACCACATGGAAACTAGGAACGAAAACAGTGCATATCTGTACGATCTACGGACGAACGGTCGGATACGCCCCCTGGGAATCGACTGTGAGCACCAGGCATTCTCATGGAAGATGCAGTCCGATACCATCGGGCAGAGGCAGGAAGCCTACAGTATTGTAGTCAAAAATGCGGACGGCAAAATGGTCTGGGACAGCGGAAAAGTCGTCTGCGGCCAGTCACACGAAATCCTTTACGGGGGAGAGCGCCTGGAAGCTGCGACCCCATACACATGGGAGCTCAGCGTTTGGGATCAGGAGGAAAATCTCATCAGCGCATCCGCATCCTTTGAGACTGCCCTGCCCACAGAGGAGGGCTTCGGCGATGCCAAATGGATCAGCGCCGCGGAATCCGCGGATGCCGATACCCACCGTCTTCCCGCATTCAGGCGTTCGGTGACCATTTCCAAAGAAATCGCCAGCGCAAGGCTCTACTCCACCGCCCTGGGGGCATATGAGAACTTCATCAACGGCCAGCGGGTGGGGACAATCGGGGAGGATGGACAGGTCAGATACCATGAGCTGAAGCCCGGCTCCTCCGAAATGGCGAAGCGGAAATACTACAGCACCTATGACGTGACCGCCATGCTCCATCAGGGGGAAAACGTCCTGGCCGCCCTTACGGGAACCGGATGGTGGAATAGCCTCATCGCGGCAAACTACGGAAAACGGATAGCCTATCTGTGCAAATTGGTCATCCGATACACCGACGGCAGCGTGGACGCCGTCTGTACCGATGAGAGCTGGAAAGCGGCGGACAAATCCCCCATGGAGACAGCGGATATCTACAATGGGGAGAGCTATGACGCACAGTCCGACCTCAGCTTCCTGCAGGGAGGCTATGACGACAGCGGCTGGAGCCAGGCAGAAATCAACCAGGAGTATTCGGGAGAGATCACCCCATGGATCGGCAGCCCCATCATCGTGCGGGATGACCTGGAACGCCACGCAAAATCCGTCACGATTTATCAGGGCGCCGTGGATGCGGATGAGGAACGTTTCGGCAGAATTAACGTCCTCCGCAATGTGGAGGTTCCTGCCGGCACCAATACAGAATTCACCCTCCACCAGGGAGAGACCGCCCTCATCGATTTCGGGCAGAATGCCGCAGGCTGGGAAGCCTTTACCGTCAGCGGCAAGCCAGGCACCCTGGTCACCATAGAGCATGGCGAGATACTGAACGACCATCTGGGCGAGAAATCCCGCGGCAACGATGGGCCTGGCGGCAGCATCTATAACCTCAACTACCGTTCGGCCAAGGCGCAGACCCTTTATACCCTGCGCGGGATCGGCGAGGAGCGCTATCATCCGACCCTGACCTACTACGGCTTCCGGTATGTAGAAATCACCGCCACCGATACCGTCCATTTCAAAGATATCACCGCACAAGTCGTCACCTCAGTGGAGGAGGATGCGGGAGACATCGTGACATCCCATGAGAAGATCAACCGCCTGCTCTCTCTGGCGAGATGGGGACAGTATTCCAATTATCTCAGCGTTCCCACAGACTGCCCCCAGCGGGATGAGCGGTACGGCTGGATGGCAGACACACAGGTGTTCGCCACGGCGGGATGCTATCTCGGAAACAATAAGACCTTCCTGGAAAAATTCCTGCAGGATGTGCGGGATGCCCAGCCCGAAAACGGCGCCTACGGCGGCGTTGCCCCCACAGGACGGTACGGCAATGAACAGGGGGGCACAGGATGGGCAGATGCCGGAGTCATCGTCCCCTATATCCTGTGGCAGATGTACGGAGACGTGTCCGTCATCAGGACGCACTGGAACTCCATGGTGCATTATGTGGACGGCTTCCTGGGCACCACCGAAAAGCACGGCCCCGTGAACATCTGGGGCGACTGGGTGGCCTACGAATCCAATGACGGCGAAATCCAGGACGTCCTGGCGGCGGCATACTATGCCTGGGATGCACAGATGATGGCCGAGATGGCCCAGGCGGCGGGCTTCCACGATCAGGTTGAGAAATACAAAAAACTGTTCGCCGATGAAAAAGCTTATTTCATTGAAAACTTCGTGACTTCCGATGGAAAGATGAGACGCGGCGAACAATCCGTCTGCCTGTATGCCCTCTACCTGGATCTGCTCCCCGACAGCGCATCGGTAAACGCAGTGACCGATCAGCTGCTTGAAAATATCAGGCGCAACGGAAACAGGCTCCAGACCGGTTTTCTTGGCACCAAGATCATCCTGGACACCCTGACCAAAATCGGCCAAAACCAGGTGGCGTATACCCTCCTGTTCCAGGAGCAGAATCCCTCCTGGCTCTACACGGTGAACCAGGGCGCCACTACCGTATGGGAACGGTGGAACTCCTATACGGTGGCTGACGGTTTTGCCGATGTGGGCATGAACTCTTTCAACCATTATGCCTATGGCGCCGTGGCAGAATGGATGTTCGCCACAATGGCAGGAATCGGGAACAGCCAGCCGGGCTTCAAACGGATCTGCCTGGCGCCCGCGCCGGATAGGCGCCTGCCTCTGGTCAGGGCAGAGTACCAGAGCGCCTATGGCCCCATCAAGGTGATATCTGAGCTCCGGGAGGAATCCTGGCAATATAGCTTTGCCATTCCCGCCAATACCACGGCCGAAATCCGCATTCCTACAGGAGGCGCACATATTACCGTGGACGGCATGGAAGTTTCCGCCCTGTCCCTGGATAGGGACGGCATCGTTCTCTGCCGAACAGAGGACGATATCGCCGTCTTCGATGCGGCAGCGTCAAAGCACGCCATCCTTGTCGCTCCGGTACAGTGAAGCTGATTTCATTGTCCTGTTCCTGGGAGACGGGATCTGATTAAGCTGAAACGATTCTCTTTGCCCACGAAAATGCCCGCAAACACTGATGCTTATAGTGATAAGGAAGTATAGAAACTAACTTATCATCAACGCTGACAAACAGGGTGCAAAAAAGACGTGCGAGAAGTAATTGCTTTTTACACGTCTTTTTTAGTAAATACAAAGTAACTATAGGAATTTTCAGCCACTATTCATTTTTAGCACAGGAGACACATTTTCCTGTTCCAGAATCTCCATGCTCATAATCGTCCATATCATATAGTATTCCACATGCGGGACATGTAAAATATTTTCCAACGCAATCATCGCACACATATCCAGCATTGTAAAGTTGATGAAAATGATGTCCTTCTTTTCCACAATTTTTACTTTTCATTGAAAATTCCTCCATTTCATAATTTTAGCCGTTCCCAGTAGTCGGTCAAATAAGTTTTTGACAGACGCCGGAACATTTGCCCAATAGACAGGGGCGGCAAGGATAACAAACTGGCTCTTATGTAATAGTGGGGCAATTTCCTGTATATCATCTTTCTGAATACAAATATGTGTATCCATGCAAGCCCGGCAACCAATGCAGAAAGAAAGTTTCTTTTCATACAGAGTGATTTTTGTTACAGCATAACCCACCTGTTCAGCTTTATGAACTGCGAAATTCAGCATGGCCGCTGTTGTCCCATTTGTATGAGGACTGCCTAAAATGGCAAGCGCATTTTTTTCACTCATAAACCTTTCTCCTTAATCGCAATCGAATGATAAACAAGGGAAAAACCATATTCCAAAAACTTTATTTTAGATAATCCCATTGACTTTTTAATATATTCTTCTTTGTTTGAGGCAAGCTGAATGATTCCGGAAAGCATACCCCAAAAATTAAATATAGCGGGCATAATATCCAAATCATTTCGTAAATCTCCCTTTTCCATGCCGGATAACAAAAAGTTTTTTATCTTTTCATTTATTTCTTCCCCAATTTGATAAGTTTCCCTTTCTTCCGGCAGATACTCTTTGCTCTCAAAATCAATGTTGATTTTATCCAATACCATTTTGAAATAAAAAGGAAATTCCTCTTGATACTGTACCAGCCCGCGGCAGATAAAGTCATATCTTGCTTTTGTGGTTTTATGCTGTATCAGAGCAGAAGAGATATAGTCATAAAGTTTTTTCATACTGTTCAATGCCAAAATGCCGACTATCTCCTCTTTATTTTCAAAATATACATATAATGTTGCCTTGCTGTATCCGGCGGCTTTCGCTATATCGTCCATAGAAGTCGCGGCAATTCCCTTTTCCATAAATAAAGTAGATGCCGCAGACACTATGTTTTCCCGATGTACACTTCTAGGCTCTTTCTTTCTTCGTCCCATACGCTTCTCCTTACAATAATTAAACTTACAGTTTAATTATATAGAGAGTATTTCTTCTTGTCAATGAGGTTTAGAGATAAATGTATTATGGCAACTTGTAAA
>CAMQOJ010000312.1 GCA_947003375.1 uncultured Lachnospiraceae bacterium | reverse complement strand
AAAAGAAAACACCGAAAATAACAGAAAGGACGTAAGGAATGATTATTATTATTCGATAGTTTCTCTATCAGGCAACGGAAAATGGAAAGAAGAGGGGAGCCTCTTTCTTTTGATGCTGAAATTCGGGGATTATCGGGAATAAAAGAACCATTAGGTTTCTAATCATTTTGCTTACGGCCGGAACTATGTGGATTATGTTTTCGGGATGGCATTTATTTTGTAGGCTGTCCTGTATGCTGCAGGTACGGGGCCAGGGGCTGCGTGGCAGACAGAAAGACCGCGGGAATTGGCTATGCGGATGCCGTGAAAGCCAGCCTGCTGTCGGACTGTAGTGCGAGACAGGTGGCAAAAGATTCGGATAATCCCTCTGAATGGACAGGAGGGATTTTTTATGCGGGAAAAACTATTGCTGCAGGCTGAGAATATCGTGGTGAGCTTCGGGGAACAGAAGGTTCTGGATTTTGACCGGTTCGCGGTATACCAGGGGGAACGCATCGGCCTGGTGGGAGCCAACGGCGCGGGCAAGACCACTTTGCTGCGGGTGCTGGCCGGGGAGCTGGAGCCGGACGGCGGCACGGTAAAGAGCATGTGCGATACCCATTTCTTCCGACAGTTCTCGGAGGGGATAGACCCCTTTGAGCTGGACGGGAAAGAGATGAAGGCCCTGCAGATCCAGGACAAGGTATGGCAGGAGAGCGTCAGCGGAGGCGAGGACACCAGAATGCGGCTGGCCTGGATGTTCAGCAGCGGGAAGAACCTGGTGTTCCTGGACGAGCCCACGGCCAACCTGGATATGAAAGGCATCGCCCTTTTGAAGCGCAAGCTCCTGGAGCTGGATACCATGGTCATCGTCAGCCATGACCGGGCGCTCTTGAACGCCATCTGTACCAGAATCGTGGAGATTCGGGAGGGAAAGCTGTCCGAATATGAGGGAAACTATGACGATTA
Source organism: uncultured Lachnospiraceae bacterium (assembly GCA_947003375.1). Lineage (GTDB taxonomy): Bacteria > Bacillota > Clostridia > Lachnospirales > Lachnospiraceae > Acetatifactor. Next base: position 4,491 of record CAMQOJ010000312.1, on the reverse strand, counting down.
CACCCGGCTGAGGGAACAAGCCGTCCAAAGGCAGTGGACAGAATACGAGAACTACACCAGCGAGAAGAGAAGACTGGAAAAGGTCTATCAGCAGAAAAAGCAAAAGGCTGCGTCCATCGAAAAGCTGCCCAAGGGCATGAGTCCCAGGGAGGCGAAGCTGCGCAATTTCGTTTCCAGGCATCCCAAGGATGCCAAGGCCGGGAGGATGGAGTCCTCCGCCAAAAATGTGCTGGAGCGGCTGGAGCATATGGAGGTAAAGGAAAAGCCCAGAGAGCTGCCCAAAATGCGCCCGGACTTCCGGCTCACCAATCCGCCGGAGAACGCGGTGGTGATCAAGGGGGAGGGCATCTGCTTCTCCTATGATAACGGCGGGGAGATTTTCCGGGACGCCTCTTTCCAAATCCGGAACCGGAGCCGGGTGGCTGTGGTGGGGGCCAACGGCGCGGGCAAGACCACGCTCTTAAAGCTGATTCGTCAGGAATATCCTCTGGAAAAGGGCTCCATCTACGTGGTGCCAAAGGCCGCCATCGGGCTGCTGGACCAGAACATGGCCTCCCTGGACTACGGGAAGACCGTCCTGGAGAACGTGATGGAGGACAGCGTGCAGAATGAAAGCATAGCCCGTACGATACTGGCCAGGCTCCTTTTGTCCGCCCAGGACATCCGCAAAAAGGCAGGCGTCCTCTCCGGCGGGGAGCGGATTAAGCTGGCTTTCGCCAAGCTGTTCGTGGGAAGGGCCAACCTGTTGGTTTTGGACGAACCCACCAATTACCTGGACATCCCTTCGGTGGAGGCCCTGGAGGAGATGTTCGCGGAGTATGAGGGGGTTCTGGTGTTTGTGTCCCACGACGAGGCGTTCATCCGGGCCTGCGCCACGGAGATTCTGGAGGTAAAGGACGGCAGGACCATAAACTACCTGGGCACGCCGGAGGAATACTTCGCCCGGGGTTTTAGGAGAGAAAGAGAGGGAAATGCTAGTTCTGTGCCCAGGTGAAAGCGAAGCATCAGTGCAGCGAAAAAATGGAGTACAGCGCCTGCAGCTGGGAGAGGGGCTGGAACCTGAAATTTAAGAAGGCGGGCGACCCTGTGCACCATCTATCCCCGGGAGGGATATTTCATGGTGATGGTGGTCATAGGGACAAGGGAAAAGGATGCCGCAGAGGCGATTCTGCCGGACTGCACAAAAGAACTGCAAAGGATCTATGGACAGACGAAAGAGGGCAACGGGCAGAAATGGATGACAATCGATCTGGAGGACAGGGGAGGGCTGTACGAGAATGTGCTCCGGCTGATTGAAATCCGCAGGAGATGAGACCCGCCCCCCCAAAGCGCAGCATGCCGGATTCCGGCGCTTCCTATGGCTGGAATCCGGCGCCACATGTCTGATTAAGTCTGTGAGGCCTTATGGCTGCAAAGCATCTCTGTGAAAGCTTCGATGCTGTCTGCTTTGGCTGCAAGTTTATGGTATCTTCTCAAAGTATCGGAATCGGCGCATCGGAGCTCTTCTTTCAAAGATTCCGGAATCTCGCCGTAATCCTCCAAAAGCTCAAGGATAGACTGGATTCTGGTATCCTGCGCCGCCTCCAGTGCCGCCTCTTTTCGCTCGTAAGCAAGGAATTCCTCAAATCGCATATACTCCTCCTTTATCTCCGGCGCAGTCTTTATCCTGCTGACATAACCGTGGAGCTCTTTTGTAGTGTCGTCCATGGCATTGTCGGCAGTGCTGTGGTGCAGATACTGCAGCATGGTCTTGATATTTCCATTGCCGCCTTTCGTACCGCCGGTATAGAAATAAATGAATTTCAGCCCGTCCTCATACTTCAGCCCCTCCACCTCGGCACAGCGGTTCTCAAAGGTGTACATCATGTAATCATACCCGAAAGGATCGAAATTAAGAATCGTGATTACAAAAAGGTTCGGCATCCGGGAGAAATCGTCGTCGCCCCGCTTCATATAGCGGGAATCCATTTTTGCCTGGTAGAAACGGTTGTGCCTGGGCAGGTGGAGGTTCTTCTGCAGATGGGGCTCCAGGTCGTAGACATTGGCGAGTCGTGTCCCGTCCCCGCGTTCCGGTTCCTCCACCTTTACGTCCATCCGAATCCCGCGGTATCTGGGGTTTTGCGCGGGCAGGGTATACTGGGCCACGACCCTGACCTTTCCAATCTTGCGCTGGAGCAGTACGGAGAGCACTTTCTGGCAGAAGGCCTCTCCCACCTCCCGGTCCATGGCGATAGCATCCATGAGGAACTTGTCCCGGACATCCAGTTCCTGAAATGGCTTGTTGCTGTAGCTCATACCATCCTCCGGTGCCGGCAGGCGGCACGGGTATAATCTCCACCCGTTTCGGTCAGGGACTGTAGCCTGTGGAAAACGAAGTCATCATGAACCGAAAATCCGCACCAGTCCTTTCCCGTGGCCTGCCAACGATTTGATTTGATTGCTGTGAAAATGTCGGCGAGATGCCATTGGATAACCCGCGATGCGGGGTATGCTGATTTTCACATGTGTTTCAGATGAGTCCATTATATCAGAATTTTGATGATTGTCAACAATGACATTAAACAGTTCTTGACATTTATCTTAGGCAATTGTAAAATAAAGAAGAAAGAATATTAGACAAATGCAGAAAAAGGAGAACAGAACCTATGAAGCGATTGCCGGAATCGGAGCTGGAAATCATGATGATTATATGGAGGCATGGGGGGCCTGTGAACCGGATGGAGATAGAGGCCGAACTGGAGAAGAAAGTGGCGGCACCTACCGTGCTGTCCTTTCTCAACCGCCTGGAGGCAAAGGGCTTTGTCAGCGTGGAGAAGGTGGGCAAGGTGAACTGGTACAGGCCGCTGGTGGAGGAAGAGGCCTATCTGCAACGGGAGAGTAAAAGCATCCTCCGGCTGTACCGCAATTCCCTGAAGAATTTCGTGACGGCCCTCTATGAAGGGGACGCATTGACGCAGCAGGATATGGAAGAGCTGGCGGATTTCCTGGAGAAAAAGGGGCAGAAGGTACGGACGAAAGAAGCGGGGAAAGAAGACCCGGAGCGCGGCGGGGATAGATGAGGACATGGGGAACCGGAAAGAAATAGGAGGACAGACCGAAAGTGAACGACATCACGGCTTTCGACGTGTTGGAAAAGCTGCCGGGAGTCAGGAGGGGCTGGCGGCGTGATCTGCATGTGTGACAGGATGGTGATGCTGAAAGGATAGCGCAAAACAGGATGGAATCTTTCTCCCGGATATGCTATGATAAAAGTCTGAAACAAGCTGGAGGATACGGATTCAAAAACGGCGATGCAAAAGCCGGATGGGGGAAGCGGGAATGGATTCTGGAAAAGCAGGTAAAAGGTTCTGGGCGGCGCTGTTCATCTTCAGCCTCATGGGGCAGGTGGCCTGGGTGGTGGAGAACATGTACTTCAATGTCTTCATCTATAAGATGTTCCACGCCTCGGCGGCGGACATCTCCCTGATGGTGGGGGCCAGCTCCGTGGCGGCCACGGTGACCACCATTCTGGTGGGGGCGTTCACGGACTATGTAGGAAAGCGCAAGGTCTTTATCTGCGGAGGATATCTGGCCTGGGGCCTGTCCATCCTGGCCTTCGCGCTTCTGCGGATGGATTTCCTGACGCCTCTGGCGGGGAGCGCCCTGGGGGCGGCGTCTTTGGGCATCACGCTGGTGATCGTGCTGGACTGCGTGATGACCTTCCTGGGTTCTTCGGCCAACGACGCCTGCTTCAACGCCTGGATGACGGACTGGGGCGATGGCAGCAACAGAGGGAAGATAGAGGGCATCAATTCCATGATGCCTTTGGTGGCCATTCTGGTGGTGTTCGGCGGGTTCTCCGCCTTCGACCTGGACAGGGCGGAGAGCTGGACGGCCATCTACCTGATTGTGGGCGCTGCGGTGATGCTGATTGGAGGGCTGGGATTCTTTCTGATCGAGGAAAAGCAGGGGATAAAGCCGCAGACGAAGCGGGTGGTGGAGCAGCAGACAGGGCCAAAACCGCATGCTGAGCCCAAGACAAAGCAGCAGGCAAGGCGCGGAGGAAGGCCAGGGGAGGAGCGGGCCAGCTACTGGGCGAATGTCTCCTACAGCTTCCGCCTGTCCGTTTTGCGGGAGAACCCGCTGCTGTACGCGGTGATAGGGGCTTTCGCAGTGTTCGGCATCTCCATCAATATCTTCATGCCATACTTGATACTGTATTATGAAAAGACATTAGGCATGACTAACTATGTAATGGTCATGGCTCCGGCCATTGTGCTGGCGGCTGTGGTCACGGCGTTTTATGGGAGGCTCTATGACCTGCTGGGGTTCCGGTCTTCGGTGGTGCCCTCCATATTGCTCCTGATGGCGGGATATGTGCTGCTGTATTTCGGGCGGGCTACGGGAATCGTCTTTATCGGCTCCCTTTTGATGATGACAGGGTATCTGACGGGCATGGCGGTGTTCGGGGCCATGATCCGGAGCAACATTCCGGGACCGCGGGCGGGCCAG
>CAMQOJ010000311.1 GCA_947003375.1 uncultured Lachnospiraceae bacterium | reverse complement strand
AACAGGAGACGAGATTTCAGATTCAGTGGATGCGGTGAAAGGCTTTTTAAAGAAATAAATAATATATAAGAACAGACCACGGCTGTGCGGCAAAAGCGGCATCATATGCGTGATAAAAGGATTGGCGTATATGGAGCCGTTTTGCTTTATCTGTTTTGTTGCTGTGACAGGCAGGGGTATCTTGCAATGGGAGACAGGTAAGCTGCGGCATGAGTTTGGGTTGTCAGGAAAGGGGAGAAGATGATGGAGTGGATTACGAGGCTGGATGCCGGCACACTGCTTTTTATCCAGGACACAATCAGGAATCCTGTGCTGACCCCTGTCTTTATGGTGATTACGGTGCTGGGGAACGGCGCTGCCGTCTGGATTCTCATGTCGCTGGGCATGGCGGCTTCAGGAAAGACACGGAAGACAGCATTGATGTGCGCGGCTGCCCTGCTGGTGTCTCTGCTGATCAATAATATAGTTTTAAAAAATATGGTGGGGAGAATCAGGCCTTATGACGCCATAGAGGGGCTCATCCCGCTGATTGGGAAACCAAGGGACTATTCCTTTCCCTCCGGGCATACGGGGAGTTCCTTTGCGGCGGCGTGGGTGCTGTACCGCAGGCTGCCGAAGCGTCTGGGAATCCCGGCATTGGCGCTGGCAGGCCTGATAGGAATATCCAGACTGTATCTGGGCGTGCATTATCCTACGGATGTGCTTTTCGGGGTGCTCAGCGGAATCGGGAGCGGCTGCGTCGCCATTGCAATCGTCTCGGCACTGACGGGGAGGAAAAGGCATGTAGATGGTAGTACATAATATGGAAGGAAGAGGACACCGATTGACAGGAATTTGTGTAAGGGAGTATGATGGAAGCGGCACACACTATTCAGCGGATTTATGGTTTGGAGGGAGAAAAAGCAGATGGAAAACGGACAATTAGACACGGATCGGATTTTAGCGCAGGTGGATGCTCTTTATGAGGAGAATAGGGGAGAGGAAGCGGAGCGGCTGATGCTGCGCTCTATCGAGGAGGCCATAAGCCTTGGGGACGATGGCGCCCGACTGCAGCTGCTGAACGAGCTGCTGGGCTATTACCGTGAGACCAGTCAGAATGACAGGGTCTTTCAGACAGCCGCTGAGGCCATCGGCCATGCGAAGGATATGGGGCTGGAGGGCACTGTTCCCTATGCGACCACGCTGCTGAATGTGGCCACTGCTTACCGGGCCTGCGGCAGGCTTCAGGAATCGAAGGATTATTACGCGCAGGTGCAGGAGATATATGACAGCCAGTTAGAGCCGGACAGCATGCTAATGGCAGGCTTAAGGAACAATATCGCGCTGCTCTACCAGGAGATGGGAGATTATGCCACCGCAAAGGAGAAGCTTCTGGAAGCCCTGGCTATCGTGTCAGGGAGGGGCGTCGCCTATGAGATGGCGGTGACCTATGCCAATCTGGCCAGCACCTGCATGCAGCTGGGCCAGGGGGAAGAAGCGTGCGGATATGCCCAGAAGTCCGTTGAGATATTCCGACGGGAGCATGTGGCGGACAGCCATTATGCGGCTGCCCTTGCCACGCTTGGGGCTTACAGCTATCATGGGAAGGATTTCAAAAAGGCGCTGCAATATTACAGGCAGGGCATGGAGGCTGTGGAAAGGAACTTGGGCAGAAACGAGTACTATCACAGGCTTCAGGAGAATGCGGCTGCCTGCGAGAGGGCATTGGTGAAAGAGGAGCAGGGGACAGGCCTTGTGCTGGCAAGGGAATATTATGAAAGATGCGGCAGGCAGATGATAGAGGAACGGTTTCCCGAATATACCGGGAAAATCGCGGTGGGCCTGGCCGGAAGGGGGTCCGACTGCTTTGGCTATGATGATACGGCATCCAGGGATCATGACTGGGGCCCCGATTTCTGCATGTGGGTGACAGATGAGACCTATGAGGAAATCGGGGAGGCGCTGCAGCAGGCTTATGAGAGCCTTCCGACGGAATTTGGCGGCTATAAGCGGGCAGCCCATGTCAATGGGCGAAACAGGCGGGGCGTAGTACGGATATCAGAATTCTACAAGGGGCTGGTGGATGCGGATGCCTATGAGAAAATCGACTGGCGCAGCGTAAGCGATGCAGGGCTGGCAGCCGCAGTGAACGGAGAAGTGTTCCGGGACGACGAAGGGGTGTTCACGGAATTCCGCGAGAAACTGAAACAGGGATATCCGGAAAACATTCGCTATGTGAAGCTGGCGGAGAGCGCGGCCAGATTCTCTCAGACGGCCCAGTACAACTATCTCCGGATGCTGGGCAGAGGGGATATCCTCACTGCCCAGATGATGGTGTGGGACGGCATCAGGGAAGCCATGAAGCTGCAGCATTATATCGAGGGGAAATATCCGCCCCATGATAAGTGGCTGTACCGGAGCCTGTCGCAGCTGGAGCAGGGCAGGGAGATGGGAGATATGCTGCAGGATGTTTCCTCCAGGCTGGCGGGAAGCGGCGTTATGAAGAACGCTCAGGAGGAGGACACCATTGAGGAAAAGCTAGAGCGGGTGGCATCCTATTTCGCGGCAGAGCTGTACCGCGCAGGATTCATCAGCGATACGGAAAGCTATCTGGATGCCCACAGCCAGGAGCTGATGTACAAGGCCTCCCTGGCGGTGAAAGAGAAGGAGGAGCTGGTGGAGGAGATTGCCACGCTGGAGTTCGAAGCTTTCGATAAGGTGAAGAACGAGGGAGGCAGAGCCAGCTGCCAGAATGACTGGGCCACCTTTTCCATCATGCGCAAGAGCCAGTACCTGACCTGGAGCAAGACCATGCTGATACAGTACCTCTATGACTTCCACAGGGAATATGGCAGAGGGCATAACCTGATAGAAGAAAAATATGGAAGGATGATGGAGAGCACCGCGCCGGAAAAATATGAGGAGATTAAGTCCTATTTCCCGGAGCTGAGCCAGGACAAGAAGGATATCATCGAGCAGATCGTCCTCTTCCAGGTGGGCTGGATGGAGAGGTTCTCAGAGGAGTATCCGGAGCTCGCGGGCAATGCCAGAAGGATACACACCTATGAGGACAACAGCGAGGACACCTCCTATGAGACCTATCTGCGGGGCGAGCTGGGAACCTATTCGGACAAGATGCTGGAGCTGTACGGCAGATATGTGGTGGACTATGCCAGATCTGGGAAGAATCTGACACGCGATATCATGGAATTGAGCGTAAAGATGTACGGTTATGAGGATGTTGAGGACGCGGAGCGCAAGCTTGAAGCGGCCTGGAAAGAATAATGCATGAAAAAATAGTGTATGAAAACGGCAACTGACAGATTCTGCATATCCGAATAAATGTCGAAAAACTGCACACTCTGTAATGCGGGGAAAGCAAAAACAGCCTCGTGGAAAGGAGCGGATGCAGAAAATGGATGTGAACGGATTAGGATTAGGCGGATGGAACGGGGCGGGAACGCCCTACGCGGCAGCCATGCCGGGACAGTTGCCGGTAGGCTTCGGCATGGCCCTTGCCACGAACGAGGCGGCCATGAACGGCTATGCCGGGCTCACGGAGGCGCAGAAGGAGAAAGTCATCCTGCGCTGCAGGGATGCCCGGACGAAAGAACAGATGCAGGAAATCGTAGACTCCCTGGTGCCAGGCACGGATGTGAGGGAGATTTATGAGGAGGCGCGGGAAAGCGCTTTCTGAATGACGGACGGCGGAGTGGCTATGTGTACCATCCGCCGTCTATCGTTATAATCTGGCCTGTGAGATAGGCCGGAGCGGTGGCCAGGTACAGGGCCAGCTGAGCCACCTCTTCCGGCCGGCCCAGCCTGTCGGCAGGGATTTCCTCCTTCAGGGCCGCCAGGTCCTCCGGAGACAGTGTGCCGTTCATGGCGGTGTCGATGATGCCGCAGGCGATGGCGTTGACCTGTATGTTGCTCGGGGCCAGCTCCTTGGCCAGGGCTTTGGTGAAGGCGTTCATGCCGCCCTTGGAGGCGGAATAGGCTACCTCCATGGAGGCACCCTGGGTTCCCCAGACAGAGGAGATATTGATGATTCTGCCCCGATGCCTCCGCAGCATCAGCGGGATGGCGGCACGGCAGGTATAGAAGCAGGAGTCCAGGTTCACGGCCAGAACCCGGTGCCATTCGTGGCTGGTCATGTCCGAGAGCAGGCCGAAATGCGCCATTCCGGCATTGTTCACCAATACATCGATTTCTTTTAGCTGCGAAAAGACCCTGGCCACATCCTGTTCGCAGCCCATGTCTGCCCGGACTGCCGTGCAGGAAATCCCCCAGGCGGCCTCCAGATGAATGGCAAGTTCCTCCAGTGCTTCTATGGATCGATGGCAGACGAGGGTCAGGTCGAATCCGCTTTTGGCGAAAAGCTCCGCGGCGGCCTTGCCTATGCCCCTGGACGCCCCGGTAATCAGGGCCTTTTTCCCCTTTTGTTCCGTAATCATGTAAGTTTCCTCCATTCCCTTTACATATTAGCAAGGGAGAGGAGGAAAGTCAATAAGAGCGGGGCTTGTAAAGGAAACGAAATGGGCATATAATATTCTGTGAAAACCACAGAGGCCCGAGACGAGGGTATATTTTTATAAAAAGAAACGGAGAGAAACAGTATGTACGACTTGATTATCATCGGTTCCGGTCCGGCCGGCCTTTCGGCTGCCATATATGGAAAGCGGGCGGGGCTGAATCTGCTGGTGCTGGAGAAGAGTCCCATGAGCGGCGGACAGGTGCTGAACACCTATGAGGTGGATAATTATCTGGGGATGCCGGGCATGGACGGCTTTGACATGGGGACCACGTTTCGGGAACATGCAGATAAGCTGGACGTGGAGTTCAGGGAGGCCGCAGCCCTTTCCCTGGAGGACAGGGGAGGGCATAAGCTGGTGCGCACGAATCAGGAGGAGCTGGAGGCGAAGACGGTAATCCTGGCTACGGGGGCTGTCCATGCCCTGCTGGGCGTGCCCGGGGAGGAGCGGCTGAGCGGAAAGGGCGTGTCCTACTGTGCTACCTGCGACGGCGCGTTCTTCCGGGGCAGGACGGTGGCCGTGGTGGGCGGCGGCGACGTGGCGCTGGAGGATGCCATCTATCTGGCCCGCAGCTGCGAAAAGGTATACCTGGTCCACAGGCGGGATGAACTGCGGGGGGCCATGGTGCTGCAGCAGGAGCTGAAGGCCCTGCCCAATGTGGAGATTCTGTACAGCCATGTGGTGCAGGAGATACTGGGCGAGGAGGCCGTGGAAGCCGTGACGTTGAAGGATTGTAAGACGGAAAAATCGTTCCGGCTGCCTGTGGCCGGTGTGTTCGTAGCGGTGGGCATCCGGCCTCAGACTGAGCTGGTGCAGGGGCTTGCGTCCTGTGACGAGAGCGGCTATGTACTGGCCGGCGAGGACTGTGCCACTGATGTCAGGGGGCTGTTCGCGGCAGGGGACGTGCGCAGGAAGCCGCTGCGCCAGATTGTGA
>CAMQOJ010000310.1 GCA_947003375.1 uncultured Lachnospiraceae bacterium | reverse complement strand
ATCCTCATCTGTCTCGTGGGCTCGGAGATGTGTATAAGAGACAGGCATTACTATAACGGTTCCCAGCAGGCGGCCTTTGACGCACTGGTGGAGGAATTCAACGAAACGGCGGGCCGGGAGCTGGGGATTTATGTACAGGGCTACAGCCAGGGCTCCGTATCCGACCTGGAGACTGCGGTGCGGGACGCCATTGGCGGAAAGGTGGGGGCGGACGCCATGCCGGACCTGTTCTCCTCCTACGCGGATACGGCCTATGAGGTGGAGCAGGCCGGCGCCCTGGCCAACCTGTCGGAGTACCTGGACGAGGAGGAGCTGGCGAAGTACGTGGACTCCTACATCGAGGAAGGGCGCATCGCCGCCGACGGTTCCCTGCGGATATTCCCCACGGCCAAGTCCACGGAGATCATGATGCTCAACAAGACGGACTGGGAGCCCTTTGCGGCGGCCACGGGCCTCACCCTGGCGGATCTGGAGACCATGGAGGGCGTCACCGCGGCGGCGGAGGCGTACTATGAGTGGACGGACAGCCAGACGCCGGACGTGCCGGAGGACGGCAGGGCGTTCTACGGCAGGGACGCGGTGGCGAATTATTTCCTGATCGGCATGCAGCAGCTGGGGGTGGAGATCTTCCAGGTGGAGAACGGCAAGGTTACCCTGAACGTGCCCCGGGAGGAGCTGCACCGCCTGTGGGAGAATTATTACGTGCCTATGGTCAAGGGGTATTTCGGGGCCTACGGATCCTTCCGCTCGGATGACGTGAAGACGGGAGACCTGCTGGCATATACAGGCTCCACGTCCTCCGCCATGTATTTCCCCAATCAGGTGGAGCTGGAGGACGGCAGCTATCCGATCGACTATCTGGTGATGTCGGCACCCGTGTTCCGGGGCGGGCGGCACATAGCCGTGCAGCAGGGGGCCGGCATGGTGGTCAGCAAGTCCGATGCCAGGCACGAGTACGCTGCCGTGGAATTCCTGAAATGGTTCACGGAGACGGAGAACAACCTGCGCTTCGGCTGCGTGTCCGGCTATCTGCCCGTGCGCAGGGAGGCGGCCAGCGTGTCGGAGCTGGATCGGGTGATCGAGGAGCAGGGGCTTGAGGTGGCTCCTAAGACTTACGACTGCCTGACCACGGTATTCGGCCAGATGGAGGACATGACGCTATACGCCAACAAAAGCTTCGAAAACGGCACGGCGGCCAGGAAGGTGCTGGAGTACCATCTGGCGGACAAGGCGGCGGAGGACCGGGCGGCCGTGGAGGAGGCCCTGGCCCAGGGAAAGAGCCTGGAGGAGGCCGCGGCGGACTATGTGACTGAGGAGAGCTTTGAAGTGTGGTACGGGGCTTTTTGCGAGGCCCTGAAGCAGGCAGTGGGTGAGTAGGATAAATGGAAGGCAGAAGACCGAGCAGAAAAGAGACGAACATATTCATGATTTTTCTGGTTCCGCTGATCGCCATCATGCTGATTCAGAGTCTGATTACCATTGGCACGCTGGTGATGAAGCGGGTCACGGGGATGATGGAGGAATCCTCCGTCAGCATGATGAACCGGCTGGTGGAGAACAGAAAGGTGATCCTGCAGAACGACATGAACCAGAGATGGGCGTCCATCCATGAGCAGGAGGGGGTCCTGGACGGAATCCTGGAAGGGGTCCTGGAGGACGCGGATTTGAGCCTGGAGGGGCTGCTTGCCTCGGAGGAGAGGAAGAACGAGCTGCTGGAGCTGTTTTTCCCGGAATGCCTGGACATTCTGCAGAGCCATTCCACCACAGGCATCTTCCTGGTCCTGACGGGAACGGATATGCGGGAGCCCGGGGAGTTCGCCGGCTTCTTCGTCAGGGATTCCGACCCGGATACCAATCCCGCCAACGGCACGGATCTGCTTCTGGAGCGGGGCAGCAAGCTCCTGTCCAGGAAGTGGGACATCCCCCTGGACACCTCCTGGACCACCCGCTTCCGCATGGAGGGGCAGGGCAGGGAGGCTGCGGACAACTATTTCTATGAGCCCTGGAGGGCGGGGACGGAACATGCCGATGCGGACACGGCGGACCTGGGGTACTGGTCGCTGCCCTTCTATCTGGAGAAGGACGGGACGGACTCCTATGAAATGATTACATACTCCGTGCCGCTGCGGCATGAGGGGCAGGTGTACGGCATAATCGGCGTAGAGATTTCCAGCAGACGGCTCTACGATTATTTCCCGGTGGCAGAGCTCAATGACCAGCAGCAGTCAGGGTATCTGCTGGCGGTCAGGGACGGCGACGGCCTTTACAGGCCCATGGTGGGAAAGGGGATCCTCTCCAACCTGGCCAGGTCCTCAGGGAGGGAGCTGGAGCTGCGAGGAACCCGCTACGGCAATCTGTGGCAGGTGGGGGATGTGCGGCTGGAGCGGCAGAACGTGTACGCGGTGGCCTGCCCCCTGAAGCTCTACGGCAACAATGCGCCCTATGAGGATACGGAATGGGTGCTCCTGGGGCTGGATACGGAGGAGGACCTCTTCGGGATGGGCCGCCAGCTCTATCTCTGGCTGGTGGTGGCCATCCTCATCGGGCTGCTCTTCGGCGTGCTGGGCATCTATCTTGTGGTCAGGCACCTGACCAGGCCCTTCCAGTATCTGATGCAGTGCATCAGCCGCGGGAGGGAGGGCCTTTTGGAATTCAGGCCTTCCAACATCCTGGAGATAGATGCCCTGTATGATGTGGTGAAGAACCTGTCGGAGCAGCAGCGGGAGGCAGCGAACATCCTCCTGGAGGAGAAGGAGCGCTACCGCGTGGCACTGGAGTCCTCCAAGGACGTGTTCTTCTCCTATGACGTGCAGAAGCACGAGCTGGACATCGTGAACCATGAGACCATGAGCGGGCTGTGGGACTGCCGTGAATACAAGAGCGGCTTCGTGAATCCCGACTGCATCCACGACGCGGACAGGGAGGAGGCTGTCCGGATCCTGCAGGGCATGGAAGATAAGGCGTACATGGAATTCCGGCTGAAATGGCCCAGTGATTCGGACTATCGGTGGGTGGCGGTATCCGGCAAGGCGGTCTATGATACGGACGGCATGCGGCGCAAGCTTGTGGGGAGCATCCGCAACATCCAGGAGCAGAAGGAGAGGGAGGCCGAACAGCGCAGGAGGAACGCAATGGACGGCATCACGGGCGTGTATACCTTCAGCGCGGGCCTGGAGCAGGTGGAGGCCGACAGAAGGGCGGGTCTTGGCAGCGGCGTCATGGCGGACCTTCTGGTGGGACGGTTGAAGGAGGCCAATGAGAAGAACGGCATCGTATTCGGGGATATGGTGCTGGAGGGGCTGGGAGACCTGATCCGGAGCCGCTGCCGGGCGTATACGGCACAGACAGGGCGGAGGACAGTGGCGCTGCGGCTGGACGGGGACGAGTTCGTCATATGGCTGGATCAGGCGGACAGGAAAGAGGCCTCGGAGTGGATCGAAGGGCTGCTGGAAAGGGCCGGGGCGGACTTTGACAGGGAGCGCTTCGACGTGGCGGTGTGCGCAGGGCTGGTCTGCGGCGTGAAGGAGCATGGGACGGAAGCCCTGATCCGCATGGCGAAGCTGGCCGGGAGGCAGGCGCTGTCCGGTCCGGGGAAAGGGTATGTCTTCTGCGAGGATATCCCGGAGAGGGAGCGCCGGGAGCTTCCGGCCCTACAGGGGCGGGAGATCATCAGCCTGGACTACGGGGAGGACGTGGGCCTGGTGTCCATAGCGCTGAACCTGTTCGGCAAGGGAGCGAATTTCCCGGCCCAGATGACCTTGATGCTGCGCAAGATCGGCAGATACTATCAGGCCGAAGCAGTGCTGGTGTCCGTGCTGCGGGAGGATTTCTCCGCGAATTACCTGGAATACCAGTGGCGGGCGGACGGGGAGTCCCCGGCGGGGAACGTGCGGAAATACAGGGAAGAGGACAGGGAGGCCTTCCGCGGCTGGCTGGGCCAGGAGGAGGTAAAGTGGTTCTCCGGGGAGGACAGCGCTCTGGAGCTTCTGCAGTGCTTTCTGGGCGTGGCGCCCGGGCAGTACGGCGCGGCGCTGCCCATGTACGACAATGGCAGCTATATGGGGAACATCTGTATCCTGGGCCTTGGGCAGGAACAGGCCCTTGACTCTGAGCGGCACCAGAACCTGGCGGAGCTGGGCAGGGTGATCCAGAGCCAGATGAACCAGCAGCAATACGACATCGCCAGCAAGGCGAAGTCGGAATTCCTGTCCCGCATGAGCCATGAGATACGGACGCCTATGAACGGGATCATCGGCATGACGGAGATCGCGCTGCAGCAGGGGCAGAGCCAGGAGCGGATCATGGACTGCCTGCAGAAGATACAGTCCTCCTCCGGCTATCTGCTGGGACTGATCAACGATATCCTGGACATGTCCAAGATCGAGAGCGGGAAGATGAAGCTGGAGGCGGACGATTTCGATATCTACGACATGCTGGATACCATAAAGGAGCTGGTAGCGCCTCAGGTAGCGGCAAAGGAGATCGACTTCGTGCAGGACATCCGGCTGGCCCATCAGTGGCTGTATGCGGATCGTATGCGGATCAGCCAGGTGCTGATCAACCTCCTGGGGAACGCAGTGAAGTTCACGCCGGTGAGGGGAAGGGTGACGCTGGAGGTCTGGGAGAAGGAGGCCGGGGAAGAAGGGATCCTGGTGTCCTTCGCGGTGCGGGATACGGGAATCGGCATCGCAAAGGAAGACAGGGACAGAGTCTTCCGTTCCTTTGAGCAGGCCTCCGGCAGGAATCCCTCCAAACAGCAGGGCACGGGCCTGGGCCTTTCCATCAGCAGCCGCCTGATCCAGATGATGGGCAGCGCGATCCGCCTGGACAGCGAGCCCGGGGAGGGCAGCACCTTCAGCTTCGCCATCCGGCTTGGGCTGGGGCAGAAGAGGCAGACGGAGGAGAGGCAGGAGGCGGTGTCCTTCGAGGGCTACCATATCCTGGTGGTGGAGGACAACGAGATCAATGCGGAGATTGCCCAGTGCCTGCTGGAGGAGCGGGGCTTCGCGGTGGACTGCGTCTACGACGGGGCCCAGGCCGTGGAGAGGATCCGCTCCACGAAGCCCGGTACCTATGACGCGATCCTGATGGACATCCTGATGCCGGTGATGGACGGCCTGGAGGCCACCCGCGCCATCCGGGCCATGGACCGGGAGGACTGCAGGACCATACCCATCGTGGCCATGTCCGCCAATGCCTTTGACGATGACCTGAAGAAGTCCGTGGAATGCGGCATGAACGGCCACCTCTCCAAGCCGGTGGAGGTGGATAAGCTGTACAGGACCCTGGACGGGATCGTCCGTGGAAAGGGTAGGGGAACGCGGGAAGGATAGGGAGGCAAGGGAAAAGAAAAATAAGGAAGAGAAAAGATTCCGCTTGGACGTATCCAGGCGGAATTTTTACGGAGAGCTTTCGCCCTCCGCTAGATTGTTCTAAACAAAAAGAGCCCTCA
>CAMQOJ010000309.1 GCA_947003375.1 uncultured Lachnospiraceae bacterium | reverse complement strand
ACGAGTCTCTTCGTCGGCAGCGTCAGATGTGTATAAGAGACAGGGACATTCCGTGGGATCCCCATGAAGGTGCTGACCAACAACAAGGGCATCCACGGAGCCGCCTGCATCCTGTATCCGGGGGTGCTGGATAGCGTGGCGCAGGAAATGGGGGGCGGCTTCTTCATCCTCCCCAGCTCCGTCCACGAGGTGATCCTCCTCCCGGATACGGGCAATGAGGACAGCGGAGAACTGAAGAAGATAATCAGCGCGGTGAACACCACACAGGTGGCTCAGGAGGAGGTGCTGTCAGATACCCTTTACCGTTATGACAGGGCAGACAAGAGGGTCGTGATTGCATGAGGGATGGAAATCTGCGGAGTCCTGTTTCTGTATTCCGGAATATCGGCCTGCAGTTCCGGAAATGGCGGCAGTGGAGACCGGCAGGGAGAACCGGAAGAAGGATGGCATGTAGGAGGTGCGGGTCGGAGGTGCTGCCGGAAAGGGACAAGCGGCTGAGGAAGGAATACCTGTACTACTGCCCGGAATGTGATGAGGACATGTATTCCTTTGAGTGTGTGGAGACATGTGTGCCTGATGGTGTTAAGGGCGTGTGACTGAAAATGATGACGAGAGAGGAAATGAGGAAAACGATGAAAGATGGAGGGACAGAGAACAATGCGGCATGTATAACCGGAAGGATCATGCCGGGAGCCAGCTACAGCCATGAGATGTATGGAGAGAGGTTCTACAGGGCGGATATCCTGGCCTGCCGTGCCAGCGGCATTACGGACACGATCCCCCTGATGGTATCTGAGAAAGTCGCAGATCTGGAGAGGGAGCATTTGGACAGCATGGTGGAAGTCACAGGGCCGTTCCGTTCTTATAACAGGAAGGATGATGGGAAGAGCCACCTGGAACTTTCCGTATTGGTGCAGGGCATCCGGTACCTGGATGATGGGTACGTCGATTGCGGGAGCAACAACCGTGTCTTCCTGAAAGGGTTCCTCTGTAAGGCGCCTGTCTACCGGAGGACACCGTTGGGAAGGGAGATCGCAGATATCCTGTTGGCCGTGAACAGGCCATATGGCAAGTCTGACTATATACCCTGCGTCTGCTGGGGAAGGGGCGCGGTGCTGGCATCCAGGCTGGAGGTAGGCTCTGCAGTAAGCATCATGGGAAGGATACAGAGCAGGGAGTACGTGAAGAACCTGTCGGAGACGGAAGCACAGATGCGGGTGGCATATGAGGTGTCCGTCACCACACTGGAGCCGGAAGCCTAGCCTTCCTTTATCCGACGATGGGGACAGACGCAGGAGCCGGAAAGGAGAAGAAGCAAGATGACAAAAAAGGAAGTGCTGGAAATGCTGGATGACATGGAAGGAAGGATCCTCCGCAGCAATGGGTTCATAGCCGGGTTCGTCACACAGGGCTTCATCCTGGAGCTGATCGACAGGAAAAGGGCAGAAGTGGAGGCAGTTGAGGAAACGTGATGGGAGCGATTGTAACTACAGAGATGGCAGACGGAAGTGGGCATACCAGGATACCCATTGTGGGGCTGCAGATAGTGGTAGACAGATATGTGGAGTATCTCCGGGAGGATCTTGCCTCGTCCCGGAAAGCGGCAGAGTGGGTGGAGAGGAACATCATCAGGCGCTCCAACAGGGAGCTTGTCGTGGCCGTCTGCTGCGATTCAGGTGGCCGGGCAACATACATCGATGTGGTGGCAAAAGGCACCGTGAACTGCTGCCTGGCCTCCGTAGTGGAGATTTTCAAGGTGGCAATCATCAGCAATGCCGTGAACATCATCCTGTTCCACAACCATCCCTGCGGAGACCCGACACCGTCCGCAAAGGATGAAGAGACTACAAAGAGGGTCAGGGAAGTGGGGGAGCTGTTGGATATAGGGCTGCTGGATCATATCATCATCGGAAGTGACGGGGCTTATTACAGCTTCATGGAGAATAATGTGGCTGGTGGCAGTCCTGACGGTGCCTGAAAAGGTAGTAAAAGCAGCGCATTACAGGGGGCAAGACAGCAGATATCAGGGTGGCAGTTCTGGCGAACGTCAGATATGCCACCTATGTATCTGTATTTGTACGCAGCTATACAATGTTGGAAGATTGGAGATGAAGATTATGAAAGAAAATATTGTTAACGGAGTCGCAGCGGCAGTCAGGAAGAGGTTCGGCAAGGGCTATAGCGTCCAGTTCCATGAGATTGTGAAAGGGACAGGCATGGTAGTCCCGGTGGTGCTGATCTGTGAGCCTGGGGCGACAACGGGCACTGCGGTCCATATCGGCCATCTGCTGCCCGTCCTGGAAAGCGGGGAGGCCTGCCTGCAGGATGTGGTCCATCATACCGTCAGGGTATATGAAGAGCTCCGGGAAATCAGC
This sequence comes from uncultured Lachnospiraceae bacterium, assembly GCA_947003375.1. GTDB lineage: Bacteria > Bacillota > Clostridia > Lachnospirales > Lachnospiraceae > Acetatifactor. The sequence goes on along the minus strand of CAMQOJ010000309.1, from coordinate 3,088 downwards.
TCCTGTGCGGACATCATCACGAAGCCTGACAAAAAGGGGATCCTGGAGAGGGTGGCCTATCAGCTCGTAGATACGGAAAGGAATGCCAGGTGGCTTTCTGGCCTTACGCACAGGAAGATGCTCGACCTTTCCGCAGTGTACAGGGTCGTCGTGAAGGACGATGGGATTGAGGCATGCAATATCGTTGTGGATAGAGCGATGTGTGACAGATTCGGCATCAGCGGGGATGAATTGGAGGATGCTGCGGGCTCGAACATGGAGCTTGAGGGATTTTCATGCTGGCCATTCAGCTCCGTCTTCCCTGAGGGGCTGGACGGCATGGATGGCAGCCCTGGCTGCATGTGGATGGTGACGGGCTGCTCAGGCGGTGATGGGGTCGTGGCGCTGCTGTACCCATATTATCTCAGGAGGCTGGCACGGAGGCTGGGTGGGGACGTGTACATAGCGCTTCCCAGCCGCCACGAGCTGATTGTGACGCCTGCAAAGGACGGGATTGCTTTGGAGGAGCTGCGGAGCATTGCCGATAGGATAAATTCCATCCGGTACACGCCTGAGGAGATGCTGACCCAGAACGTGTACAGGTATGACCGTGAAAAGAAAAGGCTTGAGGTAGCTGGAGCATGACAGAAGAGACGGCTGGTGCCGTTCCAATCAGATAATTTGGAAAGGATATGCATTATGGGCAGAAGATATGGGTACTGCAGAATCTCGACAGGCCGACAGAATATAGAAAGGCAGGAGAGGAACATCAAGGCGGCATTCACGGATGCGGTCGTGGTCAGGGAGGTCTACACGGGCACCAGGTTCCAGGGCAGGAAAGAGCTGGAGAAGCTCCTGGAGAAGGTGCAGCCCGGGGACACCATCATCTTCGACTCCGTGAGCCGCATGAGCAGGGACGCGGAGGAAGGGTTCCAGCTCTACGAAGCACTGTTCCAGAGGGGCGTGTCGCTCGTGTTCCTGAAGGAGCCGCACATAGATACCGAGACCTACAGGAAGGCCATGGCGAGCCAGGTGGAGCTCACCGGGGAGAAGGTCGACCTGATACTGGAGGGAGTGAACCGCTACCTGATGGAGCTTGCCAGGGAGCAGATACGCATCGCCTTCGGACAGGCGGAGAAGGAGGTGTCCGACCTGCACCAGAGGACCAGGGAGGGCATGGAGACAGCACGGCTCAACGGGAAGCAGATAGGGCAGCCAAAAGGCGCGACTTACGAGACAAGGAAGTCAAAGGCGGCAAAGGCCATCATCCGCAGGCACAACAAGTCCTTCGGGGGCTCCCTGACGGATATGGAGACCATGAGGCAGGCAGGGATTTCCCGGAAGAGCTTCTACAAGTATAAGAGGGAGCTGCGAGAAGGTATGTAGTAGCTTCTTTGGATGGAAGGAGGTGTCAGGAAAGGAGAGGCATGATTGACATCAGGAATGGCAGCGACTTAAGGACAACATACAGGATTCTACATGATATGCAGGAATTAGTGCCGCTTTCAGGAAGGGAGGAGGCGGGACAGGGACATATCCAGTAACTGAAAAAGGACATCAGGATGTTCCTGCAGCACCAGGAGCAGAGGGAACTGCGGCGCGTCATCTGTGACAGAGGGATAGATGGGTACGTGGAGCTGGTGAGGCTGCCAGACATCCTTCCTTTGGAAGAAGAGGCGGCAGCGTACTTCGAGGAAAGGGAAGCAGTCCAGTGCCCAAATTCTCCTGGCAGATGTACAGGGCTGGTGTATGCGAGCTGGTACAGGATAGTCTGTAGACAGGGAAGAATGTGGGCCTACCATGGTGTCGCTTATGATGTATAGCAAATTTCATTGAAAGACGGCAGGGATTATGGTACTATTAATATATGGACAGAATCGTGTGGCCAGTATGACTGAAAGGAAGTGGACAGATGGCAGACAGCAATACCGCATCATCAGGGGAAGTGATGAAGCGCACGATTAAGGACAGCGTCTTCACGAACCTATTTCAGGACAAGAAATATCTGCTGCAGCTGTATAAAGCGCTCCATCCGGAAGATAATGAGATTACCGAAGATAAACTGACAGACATCACAATCAAGAATGTGCTGACAGATAATATTTATAACGATGTCGGCTTCATCGCGAATGAAGATAAAATGGTGATATTGGTCGAGGCCCAGGCCACCTGGACGATGAACATCATCATCCGGGCATTGATGTACATGGTCCAGACCTACCACGATTACTTCAGCCGCACTAAGCAGAACTGGTACAGGAGCAAGAAGGTGAAGATTCCAATCCCCGAGATATACGTCATCTTCACCGGGGACAGGAAGGATAGGCCGTCAGAGGTCTCGTTGGTACAGGAGTTCTTCGAGGGAAGGGAAAGCTGCATCGATGTGAAAGTGAAGATGATATATGACGGTGAAGAGGGAGATATCATCAACCAGTATGTCATATTCACGAAAGTGTGCAACGAGCAGATGGCGATTCATGGCAGGACCCAGAAAGCCGTCCTGGAGACGATTCGTATCTGCAAAGACAGGAACGTGCTGAAGGAGTACCTGAGTAGCAAAGAGAAGGAGGTAGTTGACATCATGATGTTACTGTATGATGAAGAGGAGATAATGCGTTCTTATGTAGAAAGCGAAAGGTATGACGAAAGGATTGAAATGGTTAAGCGAATGTTGGAAGACAGGACATTACCTATAGACAAGATAGCTCAAATTGCTAATCTTCCGGTTAAAGTAGTAACTCATTTAGCGGAGAGCTTACATTTGGCATAATCGAAGTAGTGGATATCATGATGCTATTGTATGATGAGCAGGAGATGATTTATATTGTACATTGAATTCATTTGTATCTATGTGTGATAACAAAGTTATAGTCACGACAGTGGTTTTAAGATTATCATTCAAAATTATGCTATAAGTAATTTTGTGAGTTTTGGTGTTGAGCATAAGCAATATCTGTACTTAAGCATGAACAGGGCATTTTTTACTAAGATGTCCTGTTCTTTATATTTCAATAACTATATTACCAAAGTCACTAGCATTGGTATATATTCTGAAATTTATTACAATGACATTTAACGTATAAAAGCCTAATTGCTAGCTCTGCATATC
>CAMQOJ010000308.1 GCA_947003375.1 uncultured Lachnospiraceae bacterium | reverse complement strand
CGCACTGCCTGTTCCAGATTATTGGTGCAGTAAAATCCCCATGAAAAATCTTTTGTATATCTTGTTTTCCGTATCTCAGGAAATTCAACCCTCTGTTTGCTGGCATGATAAAGAACCACGGCAAAACCATCCTTTCCAAGCAATCCATTCATTTTTTGACTTGCTGCCGCGTGAACGGCCTGTTACAATATTACTACAAAATCATCGGAGGCACAATATGGTTGCATCGGAAAGTTGTGCCCATGGCCTGCCCGGACAGGAGGAAATCACATATGAAACTCACCTTTTTAGGAACCAGCCACGGCGTCCCGGCGGCGGACCGGTATTGCCAGAGCATCCTTGCCCAGACGGAGAACGGCGGCTACATCATCGACGCGGGAGCCCCGGTGTTCGACTGTCTGCTGCGGCAGAACGTGGACATCAACAAAATCAGGGCGGTGTTCATCACCCACATGCACGGCGACCATGTGGACTGTCTCTTCGGGCTGATCGGCATCGCCTGCTGGTACTATACGGATATGCGCTTTGACGTGTTCCTGCCGGAGCAGAAGGGCATCGACGCGGTGACTGCCTTTCTGGAGGCCACCCTGGGGGATCCTGCCCTTTTCCCCAATGATCGTGTACGCCTGCGGCTCATGAAGGAGGGGGAGGTGTATCAGGACGGGGAGATGAAAGTGACCGCTTTCCCCACCGGGCATCTGCGGGCCCAGGGCCGCCCCGCATACGGGTATCTCCTGGAAAGCGGCGGCAAGAGGGTGTACATTTCCGGGGACCTGAACGGAGAGACGATAGATTATCCGGCATTCCTGGAGGAGGAGCCGGTGGACGCTTTCGTGGTGGAGTGCGCCCATTTCCCGGCGGAGCGGCTGGCAGAACGGCTGCTAAGCTGCAAGGCGGAGAAGGTGCTGCCAGTGCATGTATGGCCCCTTGATAAGTATGATATCCTGAAGCAGGCGGAAAGCACGCTGCCTTTCCCCATGGCGTATCCGGCGGATGGCGACAGCTATGTAATATAATTTCAGCATGATACCGATGCTGAAAAAATGTCCTTAAGAACCGGCTTTTTCAGCGCCTGGCAAGCCATCCGGCGCTGCCGGAATACATGCGCCACGCCCATGGGCCGCACTACGCCACGAGCCTCTCTTGTCCATGCTCCGCCAAACCCTTGAGACACTTAAAGCCATGCCCCGCAGCCCTTGGGCCCCTCATAGCCATGCCCCGCCAAACCTCGGGGGCCCTTAAAGCCATGCCACTCTAAACTCCTTGGGTCCCTCATAGCCATGTCCCACCAAACCCTTGGATCCCTTAAAACCATGCCATGCCAAAACCCTGGGGTTCCCCATAGCCATGCCCCGCCAAACCTCGGGGTCCCTTAAAGCCATGCCACTCTAAACTCCTTGGGATCCTCATAGCCATGCCCGCAGCTACCGGAATGCCTGCACAAAGCGGATAGTGTCCGTTTCGTGCAGGCCATTCCAGCCTGCGCAGCTCGGCGCTTCCTAGCGGTTATTAGAGAAGTGGGCCCCACTACCTCCCTGGCCCCACGAAACCTCCCCGCAGCTTCCCAACAGCTCCTGCCAGCGCGCCTCCCCTTTCATGTACCCGAAGTTCTCCTCCTCCCGCAGCGCCTTTATCAGGGTCTCCCGCATCTGCCCACAGAACTCCTCCGACAGCTCCTTGAACTCCATATGCCCATAAAGCCGCGACCGGCTGTAGCTGGTCATGTCTTCTATGCATGACAGGAGCTTCCCCGCAATCCGCATGGTGGCCTCCGGATCCTTCTCCGCCATGGCCAGGTCCATCTCCATGGTGGCCTCCTGGTACTGGCCTATCTCCATCAGCCGGGCCAGGCCTGTCTGCTTCTCCACAATGAAGCGGGCCGTCTCCATGTCCTTCTCCTGCTTTGCCAACTGGCTGATGCTCTGCAGAGCCGTCTGCAGCTTATGGTATCCGGAGAACACAAGCTCCTCGTACAGCTTATAAGCCTCCCGGACCCGCCCCGTCCTGCTGTAGATATCGCCCTGCCGCCTCTTCCGCTCCGGATCCTCCTCGGAATAGTACGCGAGATAGCCTTCCGCCCTGTCGTATTCTTCCCGCCAGAAATAGAATCCGAACAGCCCTGCCGCGCCATGGAGCCTGATGCCCTCGTCCCCGCTCTCCAGGGCCCGGGCATAGCAGGAGCTGATATAGGCGTCGTACCGCCCTGCCGCCTCCTCCGGGATCTCTCCCACCCTGCGGGGCACGTCCAGCAGCAGCGCCATCTGCCAGATCAGGCTGTCGCAGTTTGGATACTGCTCCAGCACGGATTTCACCCAGTTGAAGACATCATCATAGTCCTCCTTCCGCAGCTTCTCGCCCGCCTCCTGCACGAACCGGCGGATCTCCTCCTCCGTAAGCGCCTCCCTGAAGCACAGCAATGTGTCCGTGGTAATGCCAAGCATCCTGGCGATGGGGGCCAGCAGGGCGATGTCCGGGGCCGACGCGCCGCTCTCCCATTTGTTCACTGCGGGAGCCGTGACGCCCAGGCGCCTGGCCATCTCCTCCTGGGTCATGTCCTTCTCTTTCCTGTATTTCCGTATGACCTGTCCTATCTCCATATGACAATCTCCTTTACATGATTCGGATTCGCATGGGCCTCTGCTGTCTTTTATCCTATCAGACGGGCAGCGGGACTGCAACTGAGCAGATGTTAAATATTGCTCACAGAAATTAACCGCGGCTCAACATACTGGTTCTGTCTTACTTCCGGCCTGCCTAGAGGAAAATCCAGCGCAATCGTCATTGCCATCACATTTCGTATATGTTATAGTAATTGTAGGAATTTTCTAATCATCCGTGGTTTTTGCGCGAATTCAATCTATTTTTCATCTAAAGGAGGTAACAATCATGGGTTTTCTGACTGGTAAGACGGCAATCATCACAGGCGCGGGCCGGGCGGTATTGAGCGACGGGCGCTGCGGCTCCATCGGCTACGGCATCGCCACCGCATACGCCAAGGAGGGCGCGAACCTGGTCATCACGGGCCGCAACGTGAAGAAGCTGGAGGACGCAAAGGAGGAGCTGGAGCGGCTGTACGGCATCCAGGTCCTGACTATGCAGGCGGACGTGAACGCGGGCGCGGACAATGAGGCCGTGGTGGGGGAAGTGGTGAAGCAGACCATGGCGAAGTTCGGCAGGATCGACGTGCTGATCAACAATGCCCAGGCTTCCGCTTCCGGCGTGCCGCTGGCGGAGCACACCACGGACCAGTTCAATCTGGCCCTCTATTCCGGGCTCTACGCGGCGTTCTATTACATGAAGGCATGCTATCCCCACCTGGCCGAGACCAAGGGCAGCGTCATCAATTTCGCCTCCGGCGCGGGGCTCTTCGGCAATTTCGGGCAGTGCGCCTACGCTGCGGCCAAGGAGGGCATCCGCGGCCTGACCCGTGTGGCGGCCACGGAGTGGGCCAAGGACGGCATCAATGTGAACATCATCTGCCCTCTGGCCTGGACGGCCCAGCTCGAGAACTTCGAGAAGGCTTATCCGGACGCCTTCAAGGCGAATGTGAAGATGCCTCCCGCAGGACATTACGGCGATTCCGAGCTGGAGATCGGCCGGGTCTGCGTCCAGCTTGCCTCCCCGGACTTCAAGTACCTCACGGGCGAGACCCTTACCCTGGAGGGCGGCATGGGGCTTCGGCCGTAAAATCCGACTGCAGTCATGGCCGTCCGGCCCATTGCCGGCAGAAGCAATCTTATCCGATAGCTGCATATATCCATCCGGGCTTTACAGCCTAACCGCAAAGTCCCAGATGCAAATGCGACTCATTTGCATCTGGGACTATAACATATTTGTCCGTCTTTTGTCAATACCTGTTTTTCGCTCTCTTATTCGCTCAGTTTCGATGCGCTGTCCCCATCCAGATAAAGCACAGCCTGCGGATGTCTGCGCAGGATGGAAGCGGGACACGCTTCGCAGACCGCCCCTTCCAGCGTACGCTTCACAGCCTCTGCTTTCGTAGGCGCCGGAACGATACAAAAGGCATATTCTGCGGAAATCAGTGCCGGAATAGTCAGTGTCAGCGCCTGACGGGGCACCAAATCCAGCTTCTCAAAACAGCCGTCATGCACCTGCTGCATCCGGCAGGCGCCGTCCAGCTCCGCCACTTTCACCATCCGTGAATCCTCGAAGAGGGCCACTCCTGGATCATTAAATGCCAGATGCCCGTTCTCACCGATTCCCATCACCACGATATCACAGGGATTCTCCCGCAAAAGCGTCCCATAGCGATTCGCTTCCTCCTCCGGCGACGCATTGCCATTGATATATTCCACACTGCCGAAAGGAAGTCCGTCAAACAGGGCTTTTTTTAAAAAAGAAGCAAAGCTCTGGGGCGCTCCGTCCGGCAGCCCGATATATTCGTCCATATGAAAGGCATGAATCCGGCTCCAGTCCACTTTGGCTTCCCTCAGCCCTGCCAGAACCTCATTCTGAGAAGGAGCCGCCGCGAATATCATGTTGCAGTTTTCCTTCCGGGACAGCACTGCCCAGATGGCTGCCTCTATATCTGCCGCAGCCGCCTCTCCCATTTTTTCCCTGGTTTCAACACCCCGCACCGTTAAAAAATCCTTTTTCCATTCTTTCATCTCTCCTATCCCTCTTGTTCCGCATACTGCAGTATGCCGTTTCTGAACACCTTTCGGATGTGGACATCCCTGTCAAAAAGTACCAGATCCGCTTTCCTCCCCACCTTTACGCTCCCTGTTTCCCGCTCCAGCCCCAGGATTGCGGCTGGCGTGGCAGTAATCATCCTAATCGCGTCAGGAAGGCTTGCGCCGCCTTGTTGAATCATGGTTCTGACAAGCCGGTCCGCTGTACAGATGCTTCCCGCAAAGGCTTTCCGATCCGGCAGCTTCGCCACGCCGTCCTCTATAATCACACGCTGTCCGTCCTCTCTGCCGCCCAGGATGCTTTCTCCATCCATCTGTCCTGCCGCTCTCATGGCATCCGTGATCAGACAGAGTCTGTCGGGCCCAATCTGCCGATAGGCCAGATTTAATAAATCTCCCGGCAGATGGCAGCCGTCCGCAATCACCTCACTGGACAGCTCCGGGAACAGATAGGCGCTTTCCACAATTCCCGCATGGCGGAACCCCTGTCTGCGCACGATTGTCGACATAGCGGAATACAGATGGGTGATATGGGAATATCCGTGCAAAAGAGCTTTTCTTACTTCTTCGCAGGTGGCATCGGAATGTCCGATACAGGGGACGATACCTTTTGTCATCAGATAATCGCCCATCTCCAGCGCTCCCGGAATCTCCGGCGCAATGGTCCAGCGCAGGATGCGGGGACACCGTTCTATCATTTCCTCATATTCTTTTCTCTCCGGACGGCGTATATATCTGGGATCCTGAGCGCCGCACTGGGCCGCCGCCAGATAAGGACCTGTCTCTTATACACATCTGACGCTGCCGACGAAGAGACTCGTGTAG
>CAMQOJ010000307.1 GCA_947003375.1 uncultured Lachnospiraceae bacterium | reverse complement strand
ACACGAGTCTCTTCGTCGGCAGCGTCAGATGTGTATAAGAGACAGTCCATCTTCCAGATGTTCGGTGGGGACAAGACAGAGTAGAGAGCCTTACAGGCCCGCCCACCCCGATTTCAGCGCCCGCAGAGCGGGCAGACAGGAGGTTGTATGGAAAATCAGGAAAGACCGGTCTGGATGACAGACCCACTCGTAAAGGATATCCCGGAGAAGAAGCTGAAATTCGTGGAGCAGCTCTTCGCGAAAGGGCGCGGAAAGAGCCAGAAGGAGATGATGGCCTATCTGATGCCCATGATGAAAAAGGCCAAGGCGGAGAACCTGACCTTCACCCCCCAGGAGATGAACGCGGCCATCGCCGCCATCCGCAAGCACAGCACCCAGGAGGAGCTGAGCCAAATCGACAAGATCCTGGAAAAGAGCAGGGGCGGGGACGGTCAGGCGAAGCCCTAGGCGCTGCCGCGAAGCGCATAATAAAGCGGGGGCCGTCATTCCGACAGCCCCCGCTTTCGGCGCTATACTGTTTTCAGTCACTCCTGCTCTCTGGGATCGTGGGTCTCGATATACTCGATTATCGCAAGTATCTCATCGCTGCTCATTCCCTTTTCCTTCAGTTTATGGGTAAGATTAACGACCTCTATACCTGTCATGCAATCACCTGCTTTCCCTTAACGCCCGCTACCGTTATCTGACGCTTTCATCATAACAGCCAGCGCCCCGGGTGTAAAGCCCCTGATTCCCTCTCTCATCCCTTCACGACGATATTCACAATCCTGCCGGGCACGTAGATTTCCTTCACGATATTGCCGGTGAGCTTGTCTCCCAAAGCCTCCTTGGCCGCCGCGATCACAGCGTCCTTCTCCTGGTCCTTGGGCACGGAGATGGTGGCGCGAATCTTGCCGTTCACCTGTACGCCTACCTCCACGGTGCTCTCCACGGTCTTGGCCTCGTCATAAGACGGCCATGTGGTCTGATACACTCTGCCCTCAAAGCCCGCCGCCTGCCACAGCTCCTCCGTGATATGGGGCGCCACCGGATTCAACAGCGCGATCAATGTCCTGTACTCGCCCTTCGTGACAGCGTTCTTCTTATAAAATTCATTGATCAGCGCCATCATGGCCGCGATGGCCGTGTTGTACTTCAGGCTCTCGAAGTCGCCGGACACCTTCTTGATGGTCTGATGCATCTTCGTCTCCAGATCCGCGCTGTAGCCCTCCTCTTCCGTCACCATGTCCTGGAGCTTCCAGACCCTCTCCAGGAACCTTCTGCAGCCCTTCACCCCGTCCTCGCTCCAGGCGGCGCTTAAGTCGAAGGCTCCGATGAACATCTCGTAGGTGCGAAGGGTATCCGCGCCGTAATCCCTGACGATGTCGTCCGGATTCACCACATTCCCTCTGGACTTGGACATCTTCTCTCCGTTGGAGCCCAGGATCATGCCGTGGCTGGTGCGCTTCCGGTAAGGCTCCTCGCAGGGCACATGCCCCTGGTCGTAGAGGAATCTGTGCCAGAACCTGGAGTACAGAAGGTGCAGCGTGGTATGCTCCATGCCGCCGTTGTACCAGTCCACAGGCATCCAGTAGTCCAGCGCCTCCTTGCTGGCCAGCGCATTTTCGTTCTTGGGATCCGTGTAGCGCAGGAAGTACCAGGAGGAACCTGCCCACTGGGGCATGGTGTCCGTCTCCCGCCTGGCAGGGCCGCCGCAGCAGGGACAGGTGGTGTTCACCCAGTCCTCCATGGCAGCCAGAGGGGACTCGCCGTTGTCCGTAGGCTCATAGGACTCCACTTCCGGAAGCATCAGGGGCAGCTCGCTCTCATCCAGGGGAACGAAGCCGCACTTCTCGCACTTCACGATGGGGATGGGCTCGCCCCAGTAGCGCTGCCTGGAGAACACCCAGTCCCGGAGCTTGAAGTTGGTCTTGCTCTGGCCCAGGCCCTTCTCCTCCAGGAATGCGACGATGCGCTTCTTGGCGTCCGCCACGGACAGGCCGTCCAGGAAATCGGAATTCACCAGCGTCCCCGTCTCCACGTCCGTGTACACTGCCTCCTGGACGCTGACAGGGCTCCCCGCCACCACCTCTACGATCGGCAGGCCGAACTTCTTTGCGAAATCCCAGTCCCTCTCGTCATGGGCGGGCACTGCCATGATGGCTCCTGTACCATAGGTCATCAATACATAGTCGGAAATCCAGATAGGTATCTCCTTGCCGTTGACGGGGTTGGTTGCTGTGAGACCGTCGATTTGTACGCCGGTCTTGTCCTTGGCCAGCTCCGTGCGCTCGAAGTCGGACTTCTTGGCCGCCTGCTCCCTGTAGGCCACAAGGGCGTCGTAATTCTTGATTTCATCCTTATACTTTTCAATCAGGGGATGCTCCGGGGACACCACCATGTAGGTGGCGCCGAACAGCGTATCCGGCCTGGTGGTGTAGATGCGCAGCTTCTCCTCCTTGCCGGTGAGGGAGAAATCCACCTCCGCGCCCTGGGACTTGCCGATCCAGTTCTTCTGGGACACTTTGACCCGCTCGATGTAGTCCACTGTGTCCAGACCCTGGATGAGCTTGTCGGCGTACTCCGTGATCTTCAGCATCCACTGGCTCTTGACCTTGCGCACCACCTCCGCGCCGCAGCGCTCGCAGACGCCGTTCACCACTTCCTCATTGGCCAGGCCCACTTTACAGGAGGTGCACCAGTTGATGGGCATCTCGCTCTTGTAGGCCAGTCCCGCCTTGAAGAGCTTCAGGAAAATCCACTGGGTCCACTTATAATAGTTGGGGTCGGTGGTGTTCACCTCCCGCTCCCAGTCGAAGGAATAGCCCAGGGCGTGGAGCTGGCCCTTGAAGCGCTCCACATTGTTCCTGGTCACGATCCTGGGATGGATGTGGTTCTTGATCGCGTAGTTCTCCGTGGGCAGGCCGAAGGCGTCCCAGCCCATGGGGTAGAGCACGTTATAGCCCTGCATCCTGCGCTTCCTGGCCACGATGTCCAGGGCGGTGTAGGGTCTGGGATGGCCTACGTGGAGTCCCTGTCCCGAGGGATAGGGGAATTCCACCAGGGCATAGTATTTGGGTTTCGAGTAATCATCCGAGGTCTGGAAGGCCTTCTCCTGGTCCCAGACCGCCTGCCATTTCTGTTCCACCTCATGGTGGTTGTAAGGTGTCGCCATAATCTTCTCCTCCTGATTGATCCGCCGCCAAAGCGCGTGCCTTTCGCGCAATGTGCGTGCCTTCTCTCCGCAACGCGTACGCATGATAACAAAAAAGCCCTTCCGTCAGCTAGAGACGAAAGGGGGCATTCCGTGGTACCACTCTAATTCGTGAATCTCAGCCCGGCCGCAGGCCATGACGGCCTCCTGGCAACGGACGCGAATTCACGCACTTATCTTATCGATAACGGGATAAACCGTCACGCCCTACCCACGCGAAGCGCTTCAGGCGCAAGACTCCGAGGCCAGTTGGGGAAATCTCGCTGCCGCCTCGCACCGCCCGGCGGCTCTCTGCAAGTCCGAAATCCTTAATGCTCCTCTTCTGCGTCGATGTCATTTATTATAGTTCCATTGTAGACTGCTTTCAGTCATCTGTCAAGTTAAAATTCATCAAGAATCCCAATAATTACATTAAATTCAGTCTGTCAGCCTGCCCTGCGCACCGGACAGCCTCCCGCCCGGGCGGCGCAGTCCGGGCAGGCGAAAAGGCGGAATCCCCGATTTCCGGGAATCCCGCCCTCTTCTCACTCAAATACCGGACTCAGCCTCTTTTCAGGCATTCCGAAGATAAGGCTCAGTCTTCCGCGTTATTCTCCGCAACGCTGGCCGCCCTGGCCGCAATCTCCTTCTCCTGTACATCCGAGGGAGCCTGCTCATAGCGGACGAACTCATAGGCGTACTCGCCTCTGCCGCCCGTCATGGAGCGCAGGTCAGTGCAGTAGCCGAACAGGCAGCTCTGGGGAATCTCCGCCTCGATGACCTGCTTCCCGCCGGCCGTAGGATTCATGCCCAGCACGCGGCCTCTCCTCTTGTTCAGGTCGCCCATGACGTCGCCCGTGTAGGCATCCGGCACTGTGACCTTCAGGGAAGCGATGGGCTCCAGCAGCACGGGATGGGCCTCCATGAAGCCTTTCTTGAAGGCCTGGATGGTAGCCATCTTGAACGCCTGCTCGGAGGAGTCCACCGGATGGTAGGATCCGTCGTACAGCACGGCCTTCACGCCCACCACCGGGTACGCCGCCATGGGGCCCTTCACCACGGACTCCTGCAGCCCCTTGTCCACTGCGGGATAGAAGTTCTTCGGCACCGCGCCGCCCACCACTTCCTGGGTGAACTCATATGCCTGCTCCAGATTCTCGGAGGGGCCGAAGCGCATCTTTACATGGCCGTACTGGCCGTGGCCGCCGGACTGCTTCTTATATTTATACTCCACATCGGACTGCTTGCGGACGGTCTCCCTGTACGCAACCTTGGGCCTGGACAGCTCCACGTCCACCTTGTACTCGTTCAGCAGGCGGCTGACCACGATGTCCAGATGCTGGTCGCCCATGCCGTAGAGCAGGGTCTGGCGGTTCTCCGCATCGTTGACCATCTTCAGGGTCAGGTCCTCCTGGGTCATCTTCTGCAGGGCCTGGGAAATCTTGTCCACGTCGCCCTTGTTCTTGGGTTTATAGCGCATATAGGTGTAAGGCGTGGACACGTCCAGCTTGCCGTACTTGATCGGGGTGGCCTTGGTGGCAAGGCTGTTGCCTGTCCTGGCATCGCTGAGCTTGGCCAGCGCGCCCAGATCCCCCGCGTGGAGCTCCGGCACCTCCGTGGCCTTGTTGCCCTGCATCACGTAGAGCTTGCCCACCTTCTCCTCCACCTCGGTGTCCACATTGTAGAGCAGGTCGTCCGTCTTCAGCACGCCGGAGTTCACCTTGATCAGGGAATACTTGCCGATGAAGGGATCCACGATGGACTTCCAGACATAGGCCGACTTCGCCTTGGAGAAGTCATAGTCCGCATTGTAGATCTCGTTGGTCTTCTGGTTGATGCCGGCGATCTTGCGGTTCTCGGGGCTGGGCATGTATTTCACGATGTCGTCCAGCAGCGTGTACACGCCCTGGCACAGGACGTTGGAGCCCATGGTCATGGGAATGATGCTGCAGTCGCACACATTGGTGCGCAGGGCCGCCCTGATCTCTGCGTCCGAGAAGGTCTCGCCGCCGAAGTACCGCTCCATCATCTCCTCGCTGGTCTCGGCCACGGCCTCCATCAGCGTATCGCGGCACAGCTCCAGGTTCGCCTTGTTGTACTCGGGAATCTCGCAGTCCACCACTTCCTTGCCCTGCCAGCGGTGGCCGGTCTCGGAGACTACGTTCACGTAGCCCACGAATTTCTCGCTCTCGCGGATGGGCAGGTTGAAGGGTGCCATCTTCTTGCCGTAGAGGTTCGTCATGTCCTCCACCACCTGGCGGAAGGAAGCGTTGTCCACGTCCATGTTGGACACATAGACGAACCTGGGCAGCTTGTAC
>CAMQOJ010000306.1 GCA_947003375.1 uncultured Lachnospiraceae bacterium | reverse complement strand
ATTTGCTCTCGTGCGCTCTCGCGACTTTATAGTGTCGCTGCGCATTCCGTTTTTTGTTCTCTATAATACCTGGCCTGGATGGAAAAGAGCTCCGCGTAGGCCCCGCCCCTTTGCATCAGCTCCCCGTGGGTCCCCTCCTCCGTGATGCGGCCATTCTCCAGGAAGAGGATTCTGTCGCAGAACCGTGTGGAACTTAACCTGTGAGAGATAAAGACAGCCGTCCTCCCCTGGACCAGCTCATCATACCTTTCATACATCTCGCTCTCCGCAATGGGGTCAAGGGCGGCGGTGGGCTCGTCCAGGATGACCATGGGCGCGTCCTTGTAGAGGGCCCTGGCCAGCATGAGTTTCTGTACCTCGCCCCCGGAGAGGGCCACGCCCGCCTCGTCCAAATCCTTGTTCATGAAAGTCTGCGCCCCCTTCGGCAACGCCTGCACCCGCTCCCAGAGCCCCGCCTTTTCCAGACTGCCCCGAAGCCTTTCTGAATCCTCCCGCCCGGAATCCACACAGGACACATTGTCCGACAACGGAAAGGAGAAGGCGAACACGTCCTGGAACACCACGGCGAATTCCCGGAAGACTGCCCTCTGGTCCAGGGACTGGATGTCCCTTCCGTCCAGGTAGACAGTGCCGGAGGTAGGACGGTAGAGGCCGCACAGGAGCTTGATGAGAGTGGTCTTGCCCGCGCCGTTTGGCCCCACCAGCGCCAGACGCTCTCCCGGCCGGATGGTCAGGTTCAGATCCCGGATGGTATCTTCCTCGCTGCCGTCATATCGGAAGCACACATGCTCGAACCGAATCTCATGGGTGCGCCCGGGCCTCCCCGGCGCCTGTCTTCCTTCCTCCACCACACCGAAATCCATGAAGTCCCGGTAGTCGTCCATAAGCTTCTCATTCTCCAGAATCTGCCGCCAAGCCCCAAAGAGCCCGTTCATCCATGCACCAAATCCTGCCACAATTCCCACATAGAGCAGAAATGACGGTATTGTCATATTTCCCGCTGCCATCTCCCGGATCAGCCACCCGTAGACCACCATGCTCCTGGCAAAGGTGAGCAGATTCTCCGCCATGCCAGCCGCCATGTAACCGGTCTGCTGCCTGTCTATCAGGGCGCACACCCTGTCGATGAGCCCATGGAACATCCCCAGGAACCATTTGTCCATCCGGTACATCCGGATATCCTTCCCATTGCCGGGAATCACGGTCTCCCGCCGCAGATACTGGAATATGCCCCATTTCTTCTCAATCTCATCTTCCATGGCATAGGCGCGCTTTCCCGCCTTTGTGTGGAGATATGACACCAGCAGGGTCTGCAGGACCAGTATGGCCAGCAGGATCGGGCTGACCTGCCCCACAATCGCACCATAGAGAATCAGGCCAATCAGCTGCATCACCAAATCGCACCAGGCTTTTGTATAGGCCTCTATCCCCTGGCTGTTCCCCGAGTACAGATTCCTCCTGGCATCCTTCCACTTTTTCTGTCCCTGGGCGCTCTCCAGGCTCTGTCCGTCCATCCACACGGTCTTCCTGAAGAAATCCATCCCCATGTCGATCCGCAGCAGGAACAATGTCTTAAACCGCAGGTTCCGCAGATGCCCCTGCAGGAACCGGACTGTCTGCAGCAGGACCACATAGCCCGCCACCAGCAGCAGGATTTCCCACGGCTTTCGCCCGCTCACCAATATGGCCGCCACCGCCCCGGCCAGCGCCGCCTCCAGGAAGGGCAGCAGGACCCCCAGGGCCACGTCGCCCCCGCAGACGGCCATGCCCATATTCCCCTCCTTCTGCCTCAGCTGGCGGAGGGCGTACCGGCAGTTATCCCACTGGGAATACTGTTTCGTTTTATCCGCTTTTTTCTTTTTCTTCATCCGTTCTTGGTTCCTCCCGACTTCCCGTCCCGGCCTCTTCCGGGTCGAATTGCTTTTTGTGTTTTCCCCATTTTAAAACAGGAATCCCCTTTTGTGGGGATTCCTGCACGAAATGTCATGTTTTTTTCACGAAAAGATTATTTCTATCTTGATTCCCTGCCCATTTCTGCATATAATAGAGATAGGCAGAAATGCCTGTCGGTCATCACGGCCAGAATATGATGAACGTGTATGTTTGACTTCCGGAAGCGACGGGGTGCTGCTAAGCGTAGAATATCGCTTACGTGTAAGACGGGATTAGTCGCAGGGCTGTCCCGTTTTTCCATTATATTTTGATTGTAGGAAAGGAAGCGATTTTTATGAAACTTGTCACTATCCATCCTGACCTGTTGGATAAATATTCCTGTGATTCTGAGATACTTTTAAAATCAAAGAGGCCATATGTCCTTGTAATACGCCTGACCTATAAAGGACAGTCCCATAATTTCGCAGTGCCAATCCGTTCCAATATCTCCCCATCCGCTCCTAAGCAACAGTATTTTCCTTTGCCGCCAAGGCCAACTACCAGGCCACGCCACCATCACGGCCTCCATTACATAAAAATGTTTCCGGTCACAAAGCCTTACCTTGTCCGATATCGCACAGAGGGTAATGCTTTTGCCTTCTTAGTCCAAAATACCATCGATAAGAATTCCAAACGCATCATTTCCGAATGCCAGCAATATCTCAATGATTATGCATCCGGCAAGCATCCAGCCTATTCTACAGACATTGATTCTCTGCTGACACGACTCTATGAAAAACCATAAGCCCCCTCGTCCATCCCTATGTCAGACAAGCGGCATGGTCACCTCCGCCGCGAAAATCCCCGGCTCGTTGGCCAGATTCAGGTAGCCCTGGTATTTGTCCACCGCAGCCTTCACCCGCTTCATCCCTAAACCGTGGTTCCCTCTCTTGCTGGTGATGTAATGCCTGGCATCGAAATCCGGCTCCTGCGGGGCGGAATTCTGCAAAGACAGATAGAACTGCCCCTTGTTCACCGCCATGTACAGACGCAGGGTACGGTCATCCTCCTCCACCTTCTGGCAGGCCTCGATGGCATTGTCCAAGAGGTTGCCCAGAATCACGCACAGATCCACGTCCTCCATGGGCAACCGTTCCGGAAGCTTCGCCCTGCAGTTTACCCGAATGTTGTTCCGCCTGGCCAGAGTCAGCTTGCTGTTTAAAATAGCGTCCGTCATCAGGTTCCCGGACTTCACCAGAGTGTCCACCCGATCCAGCTCCCTCTCCAGCTGGTCCAGATAGGCCCCCATGCCATCCAGATCCCCCAGGGACAGCTTCGCCTTCATCACCTGCATGTGGTTGTGGTAATCGTGCCGCCAGCCCCGCACGTCCATGTAGATGTCCCTGATCTCCCCGTAGCTGTGCTCCATCAGCCGGCTGCGGAACTGCTCCGTGCGGAACTCGAAACCCTTCTTATAAAAATACAGCGTGCCCTCCACAGTGAGAAACAGCAGGGCCTCCAGGGCCGCGCTGCCCCACAGCAGGGTTCCCAGCAGACTTTTCTCCACCGCTATCCGGCCCGTGCCGCACAGAAGCCACTGGAACAGGGTGACGGCAAAAAATGACAGTGCTGTCAGAATCCCGTTCCATAGCCGCAGGCTCTGGCGCTTTCCGGAAAACAGGAGCAGAAAGGCAAAAAGGATGGGACCATTGCAGAGAAATGCCGCTGCTGCCGCAGTCTCCACTGGGCTGTCCCCGAAGCCTGCGCTCCAGCGCCCTAATGCCCGGGGCACCAGGGCGCAGCCCGCCAGCAGCAGCCCCGGCAGCAGCACCCGCCACCACTGCCGTCCAAAGGGCTCCCCGTCAAAGAAAAGGCTGTACAGGAACAGCACCCCCGTCACCAGAAGCCATGCCAGCCAGGGCGGAATCCAGGCGGAAAGCGCCAGGCACCCCGCCGCCAGGCCGAAGCCCAGCATCCGCTTCCCCAATCCTTTCTCTATGTTCCCCACCTGCCCTATATAGTACCAGTATAAAACCAGCCACAGAATCCCAAAGATTCCCCGGGAAATCTCCCAGAAATCCAGCGTCTCCACCTGCCTCAAAGCTCCTTTCCCGCATTTCCCGGGCTGTGCCGCTCCCCCTTCCGTCCTCCGGCGATGCCGGTATCCCCACCCCTCCCCTTCCGGCTGCACCTGCCCTTTTCCTTATCTCCTCCGACAGCGCAGGATGCTCTCCCGGTTTACCCCTGCCCTTCCGCCGCGCAGTCTTCCACTGTCGGGCAGCTTTCCGCCCCGTCAGCCTCCCTCTTCCCATCTGCCGCGGTAATAGTCCAGATAGGCCCGGTTCAGCGCCTCCCACCGGTTCCTTGCCACCGGCAGCACCTCCCCGCTGTCCATCACGGCCTCCTTCTTCTCGATCCGGTTCACATAGGCCAGGTTCACCAGATAGGACCGGTGAATCTTGAAAAAGCCTCCCTGCCGCTCCAGGCGCTCCTCCAGCTGGCGGATTCCCACCCTGCACCGGACAGGCCCTTTCCCCCCGGCGCAGTGCACCCAGGTGTCATGGGCATCGCTCTCCAGATAGCAGATATCCCTGACCCGCACCCTGGCCGTCCCGCCCGGCGTGTCCAAAAGCAGCGCAGGCGCCTCCAGGCCGCACCTTTGGAAAGCCCTGTCCAGGCAGGCGAAAAGCCTCTCCTTTTCCACCGGCTTGATCAGATAGGACACCGCCTCCACATCATAGCCCTCCAGCGCATACTCCGCCAGCCCGGTCACGAAGACGATCTGCACATCCTCTCCCCGGCTCCGGAGCCTCCTGGCCAGGGAAAGGCCGTCAACGCCCGGCATATCGATGTCCAGGAGCAGGATGTCCCTGCGCCTCTCCTCCCAGTGGAACAGGAGCTGCTCCCCGTTCCCCACAAGCGCGATGTCCGCCTCCTGCCGCCGCAGCCTTTCCCACTCCCTCACATAGGATTCCAATAGGGAGCGCTGGGCAGTCTCATCGTCACATATGGCAATCTGCAGCATCCCTCATCCTCTCCATTCCGTCCCTGTCAGCCCGCCTTGAGGGGCGTCATCAGCTTCAGCTTTCGCATATGCCTCTCTATGGCATCAGCATGTCCCTGTCAGCCCACTTTTGAGGGACATTATCACCCCCGTCCCCCGTCAGTCTCCAGGCCCTTACAAATCCAGCCTCATCTCAATCTCCCCATTGTTGGTTTCCCCTGTGGGCTGAAAGCCCAGCTTCTCGTACACATGCCTGGCGATTTCGTTCCCCGGCACATAATCCAGAATCAGGAAATCGTACTTCCCCGACTCCCCCGCCAGCCGGATGATCTCCCGGACGGCCTGGGTGCCGTAGCCCCTGTTCTGGTGCTCCACAGGGAACATGACCCGCCATATGACCAGACACCTCTCCTCCAGATCCTCATCCAGCATCATGAAGCCTACAGGCTCGTCTTCACTGTAAATCGCAAAGGGATAGACATCACCGCTCTCCCTGTACAGCCATGCCTGGGCCAGGGAATAGGCATTGGATGCCACGAACCTCTCGCCGTCCGGGCGCTTCATCCCTACGATTTCCTTAAAATTGTCTTCCGTTATCTTCTCAAAATGAATCATGGGCCCTACCTCCTGTACTTTCCTACCATGATAGCA
>CAMQOJ010000305.1 GCA_947003375.1 uncultured Lachnospiraceae bacterium | reverse complement strand
ATTATTGACAGGTGGGACATTATTTATTAACTCTGATACAATTATGAAAAATCTCTCCATATTGAGCTTCCCATTAAAGTCGTATAACAACTTGGGAGTACAGTTGGCAGATTTCATCCCTGTCTCTTTTGTGCGTAAGTTGATTGGTTCGAAAGATTATTGCGGTTTATATAAACTGTTCGAATCAAAGCTGTATAGAGGGTATGGAGGAAATATGGAGGAACGGTTTGGGTTTAAGAAGCTGCTGGAATAGAACGCATGTTCCGTGTTGACATATTGGAGAAAACTGGTAAACTATAAGGCGACGAGGTATATTAAGGTGTAACCATTTTTATACAGCGTTTGCAGAAGAAGTAAGGGCGTAGCCGTGGCTTCTGCATATTTAGTGTTTTTGGTACATATAAATAATTATGGTCGAAGGGTGTAACCGTGAGACCTAGCTATCCAGCGGCAGATAAGGCTGATCGGCATTATGGTGTAACCATTTTCTGATACAGCCTTATTTGCTGTCTGTATTAATACGGTCTAAACTCCCATACAGCTGGCAGCACCAATACATAAAGGGCCGTGAGCTTAGCTGGTGCACACAAAATTCATAGAGCCTGGAATACCCCACGGGCATCACAGGCACTTCTGGTACGCAATCCGTGGGCTCCCATCCTCCACATAGATGACGCCGCATTTCCGGAAGCCGTGCTTCTCCAGGAGGTGCCGCATGGCTGCATTGTCCCTGTGGGTATCGATGCGGATGTTGGGGATTCGGGCCAGGCAGTAGGCCAGGCATTCCCGGAAAATCCCCTTCCCGGTGCCGCTTCCGGCGATGCGGTGGATGGTGCCGTAGGGGGCGGTGTTGAGCCACTGCCCCTGCTCGATGATCCGGTAGGTGGGGTCTTCGCCGATGATGAAGGTGAAGACCCCGCAAATCTGTCCCTTCTCTTCCAGGACATGGCTCTGCCCGTTCTGAATATCTTGCAGCAGCGTTTCCCCGGAGGGCCTGTTGTGTCCCCACTGGCTGGGATTTCCGGCCTGGCGCATCTGTTCTCTCGCATAAGCGTATATTTCCTGAATCCGTCCGTAGTCGGCGGGGGTAGTGTGGCGGATCGTCATTTGCCCTGTATCCTTTCTGGTCTGCATTGTGCGGAATGATCGGAGCGCGCCCATACTGCTCCACATAGCAGGGATGGCCATGAGGCTAATCCTTACCCTGAATAAAGACAATGGTTTTCTGGGCCTGGCGCATGTGGAATCAAAAGTCGGCACAATGCTTTTACGTATCAATATGATACCACACATCCCGTTCCCTGAACAGAGAAAAAGTTCCTCCATCCCCTTGACCCTGCCCCAGGGACATAGTATACACTGGAGGAAAAGAACGGGAGGAGCATCCCGAGGGGGACGGAGGATCGTGATGGGAGTATTGAAGAAACTGATTGGACTGCACCGTATCCTGTTCTGCGCGGCGGCCCTGCTCACGGTGGCGGCATCGGCAGCGAACCTGTGGTGGAACAGCTTCCTGGCGGATGTGCTGGACATGCTGGGCGCGCCCGGGAGGCCGGGGATGAGCGCATTGCTGCCGGGCATCCTGGCAGGCGGGACGGCGATTCTCCTGGCCCTGGCCGCGGGAGACTATCTGTCCTTTTATGCGGCGTCCTATACCTGCGAGCTGTCCGCCCATGAAATGCGGATGGGCTACGCCCGGTATTATCTGCGGGGGGACAGCAGGATGCTGGCGGGCTGCAGTGCGGGGGAGGAGCAGTCCGCCATGCAGAATGAGCTGAAGGATATCTCCGCCTATCTGAACGAATCTCTTTTCTCCATTATGAAGCAGTTCGTGGCGTTTGCGGCCACGGCAGTCTTTCTGGCGGTGAAGAGCCCACGGCTGGCGCTGCTGTCTACCTTGCCGGCAGTGCCGCTGATGCTCTACTGCTTCGTCTCCGGCAGGACGATTAAAGCCTACGCTGAAAGATGTATGGAATACCAGAAGAAGATAAACGGTCTGGCGGACGTGCTGCTTTCCATGTTTCCGGTGATTCAGGTGTATGACGCACAGTGGCTGGTGATGGGGCTGGTGGAGGAGAGGCTGTCGGAATGGGGGCGGGCCAGCGTCAGGAAGGAGCGGATTGCGGCCAGGCTCATGTCCCTTTCGGGCCTGCTGTCCTTCCTGCCGCTGCTGTGCCTGCTGGGATTCGGCGGGCGTATGGTCATAGCCGGTGAAATCAGCACAGGCACTTTCTACCTGTTCGTGAACCTTTCCGGAAACGTTTCAGGCTTTTTACAGAACATGCCGGGGGTCTATGCGGGGTTTCGGCAGTTCGGCGCGTCCATGGGAAGGCTGGAGAGGAAGCTGGTGTTTGAGGAGGGACGCGGTGGAGAAGGACGCAATGGAGCGAGACGGAATGGGGCGGGGCTTAGCAGAGAAGGACGCAATGGAGTGGGACGAGATGGGGTGGAGCGCAGTGGAGCAGGACGGAATAGAGCGGGACGAAATAGGGCAGGACGGATGGAGTGAGACGGAATGGGACAGGACAAAATGGGATGTAGCTTAGTGGAGAAGGACACAGCGGAGCAGGACAGAACAGAACGATATGAAGCGCGCCTGGAGGACGTGGCGTTTTCCTATGGGGGAAAACAGGTGCTCCAAAATCTCTCCCTGATGGTCAGGCCGGGCGAGCACATCGGAATCGTAGGGGACAGCGGCTGCGGCAAGAGCACCCTCCTGAAGCTCCTGGCGGGCCTGTACGAGCCGGACAGCGGGAGCGTGGAGGTGATGGGACAGCGGACGCCCGGGGACATCTGGAAGCAGGTGGCGCTGGTGATGCAGCAAAATGCCCTCTTCCCCCTGTCCATCCGGGACAATATCACCTGCGGCCACCATGTGCCGGAGGCGGCGCTGTGGGAGGCCTGCCGCGGGGCCAGCCTTGCAGACTGGATCAAGAGCCTGCCCCAGGGGCTGGACACCCATGTAGGCCAGCGGGGCAGCCAGGTGTCCGGCGGGCAGGCCCAGCGAATCCAGATAGCCAGGGCCCTCTGCAAGGATGCGCCGGTGATATTGCTGGACGAGCCCGTGTCCGCTCTGGACAGGGACACAGGCCTGTCCGTGCTGGCGGCTCTGGGGAGGCTTACGGCGGGCCGGACGGTGATACATGTGACCCACCATCCGGAGGCTTTGGATGACGGTTATGCCATCTATCGGCTGGAAGGAGGGCGATTGCTTCGTGGGTGATTTCAAAAGGCTGATAAAGAGGATGGGCATGGGGCGCAGATATGTGCTCCTGCTTCTGCTCCGGGCGCCCTTTGACGGAGCCAGGGCATGGATGCTGGCGGCGCTTATGAAGTCCGTCTTCCGGTGCCTGGAGGCGGGGGAGGCAGAGGGGCTGCCGGAAATCTGTGTGTCCTATGGTATTCTATGCGCCCTGCTTTTCTGCTATAATGGAACCGTGTGGAGCCTCTATGCCGCATTTGCCGCCAGGGCGGAGGCGGCGCTCCGGGGGAGGCTGCTGGAGAGGATCCTGAAGCTGGGCTGCCGCCAGGTGGAGGCCAGGGCCCGGGGAGAGTGGATGACCAGGCTGGGCAGCGATGCCCGGGCCGCGTTCGAGATGATGAACGGCCCGCTGAACATCCCCCATGCGGTGGTGGCCATATTGAATACAACGTTGTCTTCCGCACTGCTCTTGGGCGGCAGTCCGCTTCTGGCCGGGGTAGCGTGGCTGTGGATCCTGCCCCATCTCGTCCTTCACGAAAGAATGGTGCTCAGGGCGATTCCCGGGCTGAAGGAAGAATCCCAGCGGGCCATGGCGCAGTGCACTTCTGCCATAGGGCCGCTGATTGAGGAGGCGGACGCAATCCGGATATATGACGCTGGCGGGCTGCTGCTGGAGGACTGCGCCAGGCACAGCCGCAGCCTGATGGCGGCGAACCTGGGGATGCACAGGCGGGGCGCTTTAGGCGGCATGCTCACGAGGATATTCGGAATCGGCGGGTATTTCTCCATGCTGCTGTCCGGGGCGCTCCTTATGGAAAAGGGCTGCATGTCCTTTTCGGATGTGGTCTATTGCTTTCAGGTAAGGGGCTCCATGCTGGCGGGGCTGTTCATGCTGATCGCCTCTCAGGGCAATCTGAGGGCCAATGGGGTCTGCGTGAAGAGAGTGAATGAGGTTCTGGACGAGTGAGGAGGGCTTGGCTTATGAAGGATGGTCTGATGCTGATCGGGGAGCTTGCGGCTTTTTTCGGCGTGTCCAGGAAGGCCCTGCGGCTGTATGAGAAAAAGGGGATCATAAAACCCGCGAAGACGGACGACCGGAACGGCTACCGGTATTACGCCCCGGAGCAGGTCCGGCAGTTGAATGCGCTGTTGGAGTTAAAGGCCCTGGGATTTTCCCTGGATGAGATCAAGGGCATCGTGGACGGGGAGGCCTCCAAGGGGTTGCTGCTCCGGGCCCTGGAGAGGAAGCGTCAGGCCTGGCAGGCGGCTGCCGACGCGGCCCGACACAAGGAGGAATGCCTGGAGGACATCATGAAGAACCTGGAGGCCTCGGGAGAGGCGGAAGGGATGGAGCGGATGACCCAGGAGGAGCGGGCATGGCTGCTGGCGAAGCTGGTGTGCGTGGAGGAAGTCCGCGTCCAGAGGAGTCTGGGGGAGGCGCTGTGGCTCTGACAAGGCAATCGGCATCAGCTGAGCAGGGCCAATGAACAGCCGTAAAGGCCTCATCCTCTCCCCGACGAACTTGCCGGAGCTGATGCCGAAGCAGAAATGTCAGGTGTGTGCGGAAGGCCGGGGCGATGGAGTAGATCCGCACTGCCAATCTCCGGAATATTTTGTGGGCCTGTCCGTAATATTGTGCTGAAAAATATTCTTATACAATCTGCTGACATAGTTGGGGTCCGAATAACCGTAGAGGGAGGCGGCTTCGTTCAGCTTCAGATGCTTTTGCTCCATCAGGATTTTGATTTCGGTAAGCTTCTGCCGGTTCACATATTGTATCAGGGGCGTATGCTCCGCTTTCTGGAAGAGGGAACAGAGATATCCCGGAGAAATCCCCAGATAGCGCGCTACCTCTTTCTGGGTGATGGGCTCGTTGATGTGGAGGCGGACATAGTTCTTGGCCTTTTGGACATAGAGCATTTCTCCGGTCAGGTGCAGGGCGTTGGATTTGCGGTTGCAGAGGTCGATTTCAGAGAGAAGGCGGAGAAACCAGCCGGCCCCTTTTGCGGTGCTGCCCATGTAGGAGGCAGGATTATAAATCAATTGGTCGATAATCTGGCGAATGGAGGCCGTATCCGCGGAGGCTGCGGTGAGCAGGGGCAGATAGAGCCGTTCTACGTCGTCATCGAACATCTGGAATGCCGCGGAAGCGCATACGGTATGATGGGAATGAAAGCCGGCAGCGTCCAGGAGGATGTCTTCTGTATAGAAATTACAGAAGATGTCCCCTTTTTTGACGGTATGGCTTTCCTTATTTATGGAAAGTGTGATCTCCCCCTCCGCCACATAGGAAACCTCGATGCAGTTCTCCAGGGGCATGAAATGGGCCTGATAGCTGTC